>JAUXIU010000029.1 GCA_030620895.1 Deltaproteobacteria bacterium | reverse complement strand
GATGCCAATTCCACTGCTCTGTGAGATGTTCAATGCATCCACTTCACCATCTTTGGCCTCTATAGCAAGTCCCTGACTCGATGACAAGAATATCTCGAATGAATCCACCCTGCCAGAAAGCTCTCCTTTCAAGGTTGATATAATCCCGGCAACTCCTCTCATAGCTCTTTTATCACAGCAATCTCATCACAAGTTGGGAACTTAACACACCTCACACACTCTACCCATATCTTGTGTGGCAGAATCCCCTTATCTATAGCTTTAAAACCAAGCTTTTCAAAAAAACCTGGCTTATATGTAAGTGCAAATACCTTTGGAAGTGCCAAGCTTCTGGCCTCTTCGATGCAGATATCTACAAGCTGCTTTCCTATCCCCTTCCCAACTACATCCTCTTTTACTGTCAATGATCTTATCTCCCCGATGTCTTCCCAGCATATATGGAGTGCACATGTGCCCAGGACAACACCATCTTCCTCATAAACATAAAAATCCCTTATATTGTCATAGAGGTCTGTAAGGGGGCGAGGGAGCATCTCGCCTTTATTTGCAAACTCCTCTATTAGTCGTGATACTTCTTTTACATCTTTTATCTTTGCCTTTCTTATCAAACCCCTTCCCTCATTTATTTAATCCTCGCACCGTCATAGATATCCCTTGCATGTTCCCGCGTCTTATCTGTTACCTTTGTACCGCCCAGCATCCTGGCAAACTCCTCAACAACTGCGTCCCCTTTTAGTTCATTAACACGCGTAAACGTCCTGCCTCCCCCGGTCTCTTTAAAAACCGTATAGTGAAGATTTGCATAGGTGGCTATCTGTGGCATATGAGTGATGCATAGCACCTGGTGCTTCTTTGACACCTCGTTCATCTCCCTACCGATTACATCTGCAATCCCACCACCCACTCCGGAATCCACCTCGTCAAATATGATAGTAGGAACCCTACCTGTAGCAGCTACCTTCTTCATCGCAAGCATTATCCTTGAAAGCTCACCACCTGACGCTATTTTTGCAAGGGGCCTGGGTTCCTCACCCGGGTTTGGTGATAAAAAGAAAACCACCTTGTTCATTCCCTTCTCACCAAGTTTTGGACTGCCTGCTGGAGTAACCTCATTTTTGACCCTAACATCAAATACAGTGCCCTCCATAGCAAGGCTGGCCAGCTCACCCTCAACTTCCTTTTTTAACTTCAATGCACCCTCGACCCTTTTTTTTGAAAGACTCGCAGCAAGCTCGAATGCCTTCTTCCTTGAATCTTCTAAAACCTTCCCCAGTTCGTCAATCCTCTCATCCACCCTTTCCATATTATTTAGTTCTTTCTCAATCTCTTCCTTCTTTTTTAAAATCTCCCCAATCGTCCGTCCATACTTGTTCTTTAATCTCATTATAAGATCCAACCTCTTGCCGACCTCATCAAGTCTTCCCTCATCAAAGCTTATTTTTCCCGCATAATCCCTAAAGAAGGCGGCAGCTTCCTCTATCTGAAATCCGCTTGTGTTAAGCGCCTCTATGTAAGGCAATAGCCTTTCATCATGCATTGCGACTTCTTTGACCCTGTTTATTACCCTTCCTAGCCTCTCCACGGTTGAGTCCTCACCGGAGTAAAGAATTTTATCCACATCACTGACGGCAGCAAAGAGCTTCTCGGCATTAGAAAGTCTCTCCTTCTCCCGTTTTATCTCATCATCCTCTCCCTCCCTCAAGTTAGCGGCCTCGATCTCCTTCAACTGATGGGTAAGCAGTTCTTGACGTTCTTTTTTATTCTGGGCAGATATGAACAGGTTATCAAACTCCCCTTGGAGAACGGCAAGTTTACTGTAGCAGTGTGCCATCTCCTTCCTTATATTCCATAGGCCACAGAAGGCATCCAGTGTTTCGATATGCTCTTCCGGCCTAGTAAGTGACTGGTGTTCACTCTGTCCGCATATATCAATAAGTCTTCCTCCCAGTTCTGCAATGGTAACAAGGGTAGCCATGGTATCATTTATGAATATCTTGTTCCTCCCCGATCTCGATATTATCCTTCTTATCATCAAATTCTCATCGCCGGGGATACCTGCCTCTTCCAGTACGTTCATAACACCCTTATATGCCGATATATCAAAGAGCGCCTCAACAACAGCCTCTTCTTCAGAAGATCTTATGAGGTCACTCGCCGCCCTGTCTCCAAGTACGAGCTTGACAGCATCAATTATTATACTCTTACCCGCTCCTGTCTCACCTGTGAATACATTAAGGCCAGGTCCCAACATGAGTTGGAGGTTATCTATTATGGCGAAGTTTTTAATTCTTAATTCTAAAAGCATAGCCTGTGAGGAATTGTCTTTTATAAAGCTCGCATCGACCTGTTTTTAAAGTTGTGGGTCCATAGCGAGCACACCTTTACCCTTAGTTTTTCCTTTCCCAGAGCAATCTTTCTCCCAGGATATCAAAATAGCTCTTTCCAGGGCACTTTAACAGATATATAGATGATTCCGATCTCTTTATGTCTATAACATCCCCGTCCTCCAACGGCTGATCGACCTGACCATCCACGGTTAGGAATGGTTTGCACTGTTTGCCTCTTATTATGACCTTTATATTCATCCAGTCAGGTATAACGACTGGACGATTTGTCAAGTTGAAAGGACAGATTGGAGCCAGGGTAATAGAATGGATAGTTGGGTATAGTATCGGCCCCCCTGCTGAAAGAGAATAAGCCGTTGACCCTGTAGGTGTAGCCACAATGAGGCCATCCGCCCTGTATGTGTTAACATACTCTTCGTTTATCCTAGTCTCAAGACTTATGAGTCTGGCAAGCGTCCCCTTTACAACCACATCGTTCAGCACTGAATAATTTGATATTATTTTCCCATTCCTACACAGATTAACCGATAGCATCATCCTCTCTTCGACCTCAAATTCATCTTTTATGACTTTCTCTAGTGCCGAATAAAGCTCATCCCGTTTAACAGCGGTAAGGAAACCAAGGCCACCCAGGTTTACACCGAGTATCGGTGTCTTCTTTCCATTAAGAAGCCTGGCGGTGTAAAGTATTGTGCCGTCCCCACCAAGTACAATTATGAGGTCTACATGTTCTGGCAATTCTGATGCCGAGCAGCATTTGATATTCTCCACATCCAGAGAAACAGCGGAATCAACATATATTTCAATGGACCTTTCCTTCAACCATCTGGCAACCTCATTACAGACCTTGATCGCCTCTGGATTATTCGGCTTTGTTATGACACCTATCCTTTTCATTTTAATCCCTCTATATTTTCTGTATTTTTTTATCACAAACACCTCTTCATGTCCAAGTATTTTCCAAAAGGATTGACTTTAAAATTGAGTTGAATTACCCTTACAGTATTGATGAAAAAGACTATTACATATAAGGCATCCGGCGTAGACATAAAGGAAGGGGCAAGGCTTGTAAGTCTTATAAGACCTTATGCTAAATCAACGATGAGGAAAGGGGTTATAGCGGGGATCGGCGGATTCGCGGCACTCTACAGTGCAAGGTTCAAAAACTACAGATATCCCGTACTGGTCTCCTCTACAGACGGTATTGGGACAAAGCTCAAGCTGGCCTGTATGGCAGACAGACACGATACGATCGGTATCGACCTTGTGGCCATGAGCGTAAATGATATTATAACGAGCGGTGCAGAACCCCTGTTTTTTCTGGACTATCTTGCAACGGGTAAACTGGATGCAGAAAGGGCCAGCCAGCTAATAAAGGGTATTGCAAAGGGTTGCAGAGATTCCGGGTGCGCACTCATCGGCGGGGAAACAGCCGAGATGCCGGGCATTTATAAATCAGGTGAATATGACCTTGCCGGTTTTGTAGTTGGCGTGGTTGAAAAGGCAAGGATAATAGACGGTTCCTCTATAAGAGCAGGTGACAAGATAATAGGTCTTGCCTCAAGTGGCCTTCACAGCAATGGATATTCCCTGGCCAGAAAGATATTCTTCGGCAGACTTGGACTGAAGTTCAATAGCCGTGTTAAAGGGTTAAAGAAGAATATAGGCGCTGAACTCCTTACTCCCACACGGATATATGTAAAGCCACTACTCACTATCCAGAGATACTTCCGTATAAAGGGAATAGCTCATGTAACAGGAGGCGGTTTAATCGAGAATATACCCAGGATACTTCCGAAGGGGTACAAGGCCAAGATTAAAAAGGGTAGCTGGCCCGTACAGCCGATCTTCAAGCTTATTCAGAGACTTGGACCCGTTCGTGAAGATGAGATGTTCAGAACGTTCAACTACGGTATAGGGATGATATTGATCGTCTCCAAAAGGGATTCAAAGGGGATTGTTGAAAGGCTTAAGATGTTAAACGAGAAACCTTATCTCATTGGTGAGGTGGTAAAAAGAGATAAAAGGGGAAAGGCGGTAGTCATAGAATGACAAATCTAGGTGTTCTGGTATCAGGTAACGGCACTAACCTCCAGGCTATTATAGATGCCATAGAGGGAGGTCTCCTTGATTCAAAGGTCAAGGTTGTGATAAGCAACAACCCAGGGGCATTTGCCATTGAAAGGGCAAAAAGGCACAACATTCCAACAGAGATAGTCTCTAATAAAACATTTCCTGCAAAGGAAGATTACGATAGGAGGCTCGTAGAGATATTAAAAGAACACTCGGTAGACCTTGTTATACTTGCAGGATTCATGAGGATATTGACACATGTGCTTATCAACGCCTTTCCCATGAGGATAATGAATATTCATCCTGCCCTCCTCCCCGCATTCCCGGGCTTAAACGTTCAAAAGAAGGCCCTTGAGCATGGGGTAAAGTTCTCTGGTGCCACAGTCCATTTTGTTGATGAGGGCATCGATACCGGTCCGATTATCATCCAGGCGGTAGTTCCTGTCTATGACGATGATACAGAAGAAATACTCTCTGCCAGAATTCTTCAAGAGGAACACCGCATATACCCACAGGCAGTAAAGCTTTTTGCTGAAGGGAGACTCGAGGTAAAGGGCAGCAGGGCCATCATAAAGGATAGCCCCACAACAGAAGGTGCAATGGAGAACCCAAGCGTAACGATGTTTAAGGAAATGGATGAGTGCTTAAGTAAAAGCTCCAAGAAATGATTGAAAAGCCTTGTTGTTTTTACTGCAAAAAGAGTAAAAACAAAGAAATCTGTGTAATCTTTTAAAATCGGTGTAATCAGTTTCCAAGGGTTTTAGTACTGGAAACATTATTCATTCAGTATCCGCTCTAATTTTATACTCTCACTGGAGACAAATTCTTTCAATGTATTCTGATCATCCTGAGATAGAGAGCTGAACATTATCCCATATCCACCCAAGATGCGTTTGCCTTCAATCTCCTCTGGAGACCATTTAATTGTCCCTTTTACATTTAAAATCTTTTCAGTTCCGGGCAAAGAGAACCTCATCTGAAGCATTGTTCCCATATGAAATTTAACGTCTGTAAACAAGAACACACCACCTTCACTTATAGTAAGGATAGTTCCGGTAAATGCAGAATCTCCGGATTTAAAGTCCACAGGTATAGATGCAGGCACCCTTTTTCTGGGAGGCCCTGTAGCGGCTTTATCTTTAAAAAGCAACCTGTTTACCCTGAAGACAATCTGTTCGGGTGCCAAATCCTTTGTCATAAATCCAGCCGCACCAATATTTTTTAAAGTCTCTATCACTTGAGTCGGTTCATAGGCACCAGTAATCACAAGCACTGGAAACTTACCACCATAGCCGTTATCTTTGATCCATTTTAAAACGCCTAAGCCGTCAACATTTGGCATCTGCATATCAAGGATTAAAATATCTATTCCCTCAGGATCTCTCTTTATCTCTTTTATTGCCTCACTGCCGTCTTTGGCAAACATAACATTATGCCCTGCCTCATTAAGCACGTCGCTCAGTTTGGTCCTAAAAAACAAACTATCATCAGCAAGAAGAATGTTTTTTGAGTCCTTTGTAATCATAAATTACTCCTTCAATTTTCTACATCATTCAAGGTTAGTATCTCTCTTCATTTATTTTAGGCCAGCAATATTTGATCAACAGCCAGGATGGTAATGCGGCGTGATTATACTCCCTTTCTCAGCGGTCTGTCAATACCCATTTATTCCCGCTAATAGCTTCTTAAGTTATTAAACACAGGAACCAAAAAATAGAAATTAGGAAGAAGAAGGCAGAAATGAGGGGTAGAATTCATTATTCATTATTCATAATTCATAATTCATAATTCGGTATTTAGGAAGTATCCCTGAATTTTATCGATTTGAAGTGGTACTTGTGGGATATTATGCCATTTTTTGCCATTGCAAAAGTAAATCTCTTAAAGAAGACTAAATATCCGGTTTTATAAAACCTGCACGCAATTTTATTCCATCAGAAACCCCAATGGGAATTGATCAGGCCGTAATACTCGCCCTTATACAGGGACTGACAGAATTTTTACCTGTCTCCTCGAGCGCTCACCTCATACTGTTTCCCATTCTAACTGACTGGCCAGACCAAGGACTGGCCTTTGTTGTAGGGGGGGGGCTTGAAGGGCATAAAGATGATCGAAATGGGTTCCGATGCGCCTTACCTTGTCGTCTTCGTTGGTTTCGTGGTAGCCTTTGTGAGTGCCTATCTGGCAATCCATTACCTTTTAAAGCTCTTAAACCGAGCCTCTATGAAACCATTTGTGCTCTATAGGGTCCTCCTCGGTTGTGTTCTCCTTGCGATTCTGCGATAATGGTTCTGTTTAGGGAAAAAATATGGGGGATGTCCATAATTTTATGCCAGATCTTACTATACGTCAGATGATATCCGAGGTCATTAAAGGGAAGATGTTGACTGCAAAGGAGATATCAAAGACCCTCGGTATAAAGGAAAAGGATGTTCTGGAACACCTAAAACATGTAGCGAAGACTGGTGGCCGAAAAGGTAGGTTTGTTATTGCCCCCCCATTCTGTCATAAATGCAGTTTCGTCTTCAAGAAGAGGAACAGAATCGGTACACCAAGCAGGTGCCCGTTGTGCAGGAGCGAAGGGATTGCTGAGGCCAGATATGGGATAGAGACAAATGAAAAGAATGAATTATGAATTATGAATCAGGAATTAGGAATAAAAAAAGCCGTAGTTCGTGGATCGTGAATCGTAAATCGAAACCCGAACCACTATACACGATTAACGAATTACGATTCCTACAGGATCTCGTACAATGAGTATCCATTCCTGCTGTAAAGCACTTTAAGCTGTGTTTTATAGAAGATATTCAACATTTCCAATTTTTCAATTATAAGGTTATCCTTACAGAACTTTATAAAGAGGGGGTCTCTAATAAAGAGGTGTGTCATACCAAGGCCCCTGAAACGCTCTTTCAGTTCTACCTCATTTGAAGATCCCTTTATAATCCTAATAATGTCCTGGGCACCTCTAGACCCGTAATAATATTCCCTTTCCCAGTAATACCCCCTCTCACCAGCAAAGATGAGCATTACCCTGGCATTTTCAGGCAAGGTAGAATTTGCGAAAGATATAGCAGTGTAATCCGGTAGTATCCTGGAAAGGTATTGATCCCTTCCTTCAGAAGCAAGCAAATATTGTAACGGTCGATATCTCCTGTATAAGTCAACCAGATACAATCCATTAAATATAAATAACCCTGCCATTAACAGGACGGCAATATTTTTAAACCACTTTACCTTAAGAAGGTTGCTGAATCCGAAGACCATGAATATAACCAGAACGGGAAGGATGGGCAAAAGATACCTGGTTACTATATCGACGGTAAAGAACGCCACATAAAAGAATACAAAGGAGAAGAAAACCATATATCTTACATCCCTGTCCTTTGATTTTATAAATGCAAAGGGGATGAAGAAGAGGTAGAGGGGATTTAATTGACCATCAAAGTATTGATGAGAACCGTCTTGCCCCTCCCAGAATATCCTGAAAGGCAGAAGAAGTATATACCAGAGGTCTTCACCATAGAGCAGATTTCTCATAAGCAATGGTGGAAGTGCGGAGATATGGAATCCTCCTTCGAAAGATGCATTCGCTGCAAAAAGCCCGTTGGCAATGGGATATATCGGGTTTCCCTTTAAAAGATAGTTCTTTACCATCCAGGGTAGAAAGACGGCTAACGCTATAGATACATATTTTATACCCAGACCAAGCGCCCTGACCTGGTTATTTGTAGCCCTGCTGTAGATATATGGTACTGAGATACCAAGAATAAAAAGGACAACGAGTGCACTGTACTTTGTGCCAAGGGCCAGACCCATAGATATGGCCGAATATAAGAACCATCTGTCTGCATAATCAGTCTCTCTCCACTTAAGGAGGGCCACCAGAGCCAGTGTTGAATAGAATGTTAGACCAAGGTCAATATATGCCGTGGTAGACGACAGTATTACAATGGGGGTTGTAATATATAGGAATAGCCCAATGGTTGCATATCCCCTTCCATGTCCCTCTGCAAGGTAGAAATATATAACCAAACCCGTAAACAGGGCAAAGAAGAGATGGATTAATTTGGGAATGATATCGCTGCCTAATGCCATCGGAATGAGATATAGGAGCTCTATATTCATCGGCGCATATGAGAAACCCATAAAAGGCAACTCAATGATCCTGCCACTTTCGAGATAAAGCTTTGGTACAGCAAGATGGACGATAAGTCCATCCCTGGAAGTAGGGGGTAATAGTATTATTGGGAGTACAACGAGGATAAAAAGGGATAGGAGAAGGATAAACCACCGTCTCGTGCCAGACATGTCGATGGGTTCCTTAATAAGCCAGCGAATAGACAAGAGTATCAGAACCGCAGATGCCAGAATCGTTACACCAAAAATACTGGCGGTACTTATAAACCCCAGTTGACCCAGAAAAAAAATAAGGAGGCTTACCCCTCCTAAAAGAAAACCAATTTCGTAAATTACTAGCAAAACCTATCCTTTTTTATAATTTGTGTTGCGTGTTGCGTGTTGCGAGTTACGAGTTTTCGGGTTACGTGTTTCATATTGCGTGATGCGTAACGCTCTCCCAACTGAGCTATACCCCCGAAAGACTATCAGGTTAAGGCTGAGGTTGAGGAAAAAGTCTTTCTAAACCTTAACCTCTATCTCAACCTTAATCTACTATTCCTCTTTCATCCCTAGGATACGGTCATTGGCCCTCTTTATCAAACCCATGAATTGTGCCTTTTTATCACACACCTCAATAAAATCTTTATAGCGGGCTGCTGCCTCTATTTCATAATCCCCCTTATCCAGGGAAAGAGCCTCACCATACAGGGCCTCACATTCTCCAGGTTCTTCCTGCAATGCGGCCCTATACTCTCTTCTTGCATCATCCCATAACCCCCTTTTTGTATAGAGGGCTGCCAGGTTATAGTGTGTAGCATAATCATCCACACCCAGTTCTATCGCCCTCCTGAATTCCGATAACGCCTCGTCTGTGAACCCTTTTACCATATGGACCTGCCCAAT
>JAUXIU010000035.1 GCA_030620895.1 Deltaproteobacteria bacterium | reverse complement strand
GATATAAACGATATTATACTGAGATTTGACGAGGCAGCCATTAGAGAGATGATAACCCTCAAAAGTCCTATAAACCTTAATGATAATAAAAAGATGACAAAACTTCTGGGACCGGCGATGGCTGAATTGGAGAAGATGAAGGTGAATATATTAATGCCACTTGTGGTTAGAAAGGATTTCCTTGGTCTTGTTGTAATTAACGATAAATTTTCTGGAGATCAGTATACAAAAGATGATTTTAGGCTTCTATCTGTAATATCCCATCACATTGCGGTCAGCCTCTATAGCAATTCTCTTATGAAAAAGCTCATATCTAAATATGACGAAAACAAAAGACTTTATGAAGATCTTAACCGTATTTATTATGATACTATACATGCATTTGCTACGGCAATAGATGCGAAGGACCCTTATACCAAGGGTCATTCCCACAGGGTTTCTGCATACTGCGCTGCCCTGGCAAAGGAGATGAAGTGGTCGGATGAGGAAGCGGAAGGTATAAGGATAGCAGGACTGCTTCATGATATAGGCAAGATTACTGTTGACAGGTCTATAATAAATAAGGCCAGTCCGTTAACAAGTGGTGAACGCAGTGAATTGAACTCACATCCGGTAATAGGCTATGAGATACTTTCTAAGATTAAGTTCCCTTGGGGTGGAATTATAAAAACGACTCGTAATCACCACGAAAGGGTTGATGGGGGCGGCTATCCCGACGGTTTGAAGGACAAAGATATTCCAATGGGTGCGAGGATCATGTCACTTGCAGACTCCTTCGATGCGATGACAACAGATCGACCATACAGGTCTGCACTTTCTGCAAGTCATGTTTTTATGGAGCTGCAAAAATACAGTAAGAAACAGTTTGATCCAGATGTAGTGCAATCTTTTTTCAATTTACTTTACAAGGAAGTTACGGGCCAAAACAGACCGATAATTATGCAATTCTTAAAAGGTAAATTTAAAGAGGGGGTAAAGAGTATAGTATTGGACAAGAATTATGGCTTGTTGAATGCAAGAAAATAAAGAAGGCATGACCGCCTTTTAACAGGATGCACGCCGTAAGCCCCGCCCTGTGGGCGGGGTATCTTCACTGAATTCATTTACATAAGAGTATAGATATAAATTAGTTTCCAGCCCAAAAACCCCTGAAAAACTAAACATTGTTTTTACATTGGAAACAAATTTAACCTTTTAGAAAGTTGCTATGGTAAAATTTTAATATGAATACTGAAGATTTTAAGAAAGAAATAAAAATTCACATCGAAGCCAGATATCCAGTATTATGGTTGGTTTCCTTTGAGGAGCGCAGGGTAGAGAAGATTGTTGAAGCATTGTGTGGAGAGATAGATTTTAAATACTGGTCATGGTCTGTATCCAGGGGGTTATACCAGGGTGAGAAGAAGAAGAGAGAGCCTTTGGGAAGGGAAAAGATATTAACCACTATTGAGGAGAAGATCCATAAAAGCGAGGTTGAAAATAATCTTTTTATATTAAAAGACATTGCCGGTTATTTTGCATCCCATGAGTTTTTAAGGAGGTTCAGGGATCTGCCTGCTATATTCGAGGAGTTACGGACTATTAATACAGTATGTATCCTTTCTCCAACACTGACGGAGATTCCACCTGAACTCGAAGAAGATATTATTATTATTGAACTTTCTCTTCCAGATTATAATGAGATTGAGGCAATGGTTTCTAGTACGTTTGGAAAGATGATACCAGAAAAATGGCATCCATCTACAAGGGCCGTGCTATATAAATCCCTACAGGGCCTTTCCATGGATAATATAAGACGCGTTGTAAGGAAGGCTGTAAGCATGAATAATGGGGTTTTGAACGAGGAGTGTATTTCATACATACAGAGTGAGAAACAACAGATTATTAAAAAGCAACAGATTCTGGATTACTATACTCACAAAGAGACGATTGAGCATATAGGTGGGTTAGATGAGATTAAAAAGTGGTTTATTGAGAGAGAACATGTATTTCGTTTGAGCAGAGAAAAAATTGATGCTTTAGGACTCGATGTGCCAAGGGGATTGGTTCTTATCGGTGTGCCAGGTTCAGGTAAGAGTCTTTGCTGCAAGGCACTGGCTGGTATCTGGAATCTTCCACTTCTGAGGATGGATGTGGGAAGGGTATTTGGATCTACTGTTGGTGAATCGGAGAAGAATATACGAAGGTGTATTCAGCTTGCAGAGGCCGTTAGCCCATGCATTCTATGGATAGATGAGATAGACAAGGCATTTGGTGGCGTAGGCGGTTTCCAGGGGGATTCAGGCACACAGCTCAGGGTGTTTGGAACATTTGTTACATGGCTTCAGGAGAAGGAAAAACCTGTATTTGTAATTGCTACCGCCAATGAGCCCAGAAACCTCCCTCCGGAGCTTTGGAGAAAGGGGAGATACGACGAGGTCTTCTTTGTAGACCTGCCGAGTGCCGAAGAGAGGGAAGAGATTTTTAATATACATCTCGATAGCAGAGGGCAGAGTTCAGATCGGTTTAGTATGAAGGAGTTAGTAGAAAACACACAGGGATTTACAGGCGCTGAGATAGAACAAGCGGCAAAAGATTCTATCGTTACTACATTTAACATGCTTCACAAGGGCAGAAAAGATAAAGAGGCGGAGAGGAAGATTGAGGAGCTTTCTTCCCTTGAGGTAAGCCAGGATGTTTTGCTGGCCTCTATAAGGAATATAACACCGTTATCTGTACTGAAGAAAGAAGAGATAGATGAGTTGAGGAACTGGAGTCATAGAAGGGCAAGACCTGCCTCTCGTTCACTTTTTATGCAGAGGGCAGAGAGTCTTGGAGACTCTGAGAAGAGGAATATCGCAATTCATGAGATAGGCCATACAATCGTGATGTGGTATCATTTTAAGAAGGTCCCTGTCTTTATAAGTATAGACAATTATAAGGATTTTAGCAGCTATCTCCCTGCGGATGAAACGATGGAAAATACCTTTACAAAAAGGGATCTGGAAAAAGAGATAGGGATCGTCCTGGGTGGGATGGTTGCCGAGGATGAGATATCCGGGGCAGATTCAACGACAGTTGGTGCTTCTTATGACCTTATTGAGGCCACCTCAATCGCAAGGAAGATGGTAGTTGAATACGGTTTCGGAGAAACAATCAGGAATACCAGTCTGGTTGCCTTGCAGGACTATGCATTAACATCTGGCAAAGAGATATTTGATGATGTGCAAAGGATTTTGAATAGAGCGAAGGCTGAGGCAGAGGAAGTTATTTCAAAAAACAAGGGAATATTGTTACATTTTGTGACTATATTGGAGAAGGATGTTTTGATGAATGGAGACTCAATAACAGAGTTCTTCAAGAAGAATCCGTTGTTATGAGTATAGATAATACAAATGAAGACTAAAAAAACGTCGTTCGTCGTTCGTGGATCGTGGTTCGATTTACGATTCACAAATCACGATACACGATTAGGGGGTTGCGATGTCCTTCTATGCCAAGATAAAGACAGAGTTATGCAATAAGAAGTATATTATAAGTGCTTTGGCTGAACTAAAGAGAAGGGGTGAGATTACAACCTATGAGATAAATGAAAGGAAGGAAAAGATAGAAGTGGATAGAGATGGCGATATGCTAAATATATGTAAGGAAAAATCTGGTAATAACATGGAAGTTCATGGTGATGCTCGGGTGGCTAGAGTATTTACAAACAGATTGAAGCAGATTTATGCATATGAATCTATTAAGGATAATCTTCCCCTGGACTTTGAAATTGCAAAGGAGACGGAAGAGGCAGGTGAAATATTAATACTGCTGAAGGATTAATATAGGAAGGGGGGAAGAGAAGTGAACAAGAAGATAAAGATTAGGATTACAAAAGATGGAAAAGTTGAAGTGGATTCCACAGTTTTTACTGATTGCAAGGATGTTGCAGATAAGTTGAAGAAGCTAATAGGCACGATCGAGGAATTTGTAGAAAAGGAAGAAACGGGGTTAGAAGAAGAGGGGAGGATAAAGATAGAGACGGACAAATAAATTCAACAGGATGCACGCCGTAAGCCCCGCCTTGTAGGCGGGGTCAAGGCGTGCTAATGTAATGGAAACTTCCTTGCTGTCAAGATGCCCCGCCCTGTGGGCAGGGTAACTTCACTGTGATAAACATCGTTCACTTTCCGGATGAAGACTGCATCAGTGTCCGAATGAGTTTCCGGTCAGTATGCGCATTTATTTATAACGTTGTGTATAGTTTATAAGTTAATTTCTAAGGAAGAATTTGCTAAAGATGTAAAAGAAGAACAAATTGGTATAAAGAACAATTCACACCTGACAATCTATCTTCTTTAGAAGATCAGTCAACAAAACCAAACAGTGTAAGCTGTTCAAACCGGTTAAAAATAAATGGACCAGGATATTCTCATCAACATTCATTCAATCATACCCTTTTCAAGGGTAAACGGCCCTGGAAATAGATTGGTAATCTTCTTTCAAGGCTGTGACCTTAAATGCCAGGGCTGTTTTAATTCAGGCACACATTCATTCGATAATATGAATCTATATCATCCAGGTGATGTCTTTCAAAGATACCTTCGGCAGGATATCGAAGGCGTAACAATAAGTGGTGGCGAACCATTTTATCAAGCAATAGGGCTTTTATCTCTTCTAAAGCTTGCCAAAGAATCCTATGGTCTGTCAACGATAGTCTACACAGGGTTGGCATATGAGAGACTGAAGAAGATCAGGGAGTACCGGCTGTGCATTAATTTCATAGATGTTCTTATAGATGGAAGGTATGAGGAGTCAAAAAAGGAAACTACACTTCTGGCTCGGGGGTCCAGTAATCAGAAGTTTTATTTTTTTACTAATCGCTATCGACAAGCTAATCTTTATATGCTTTCAAAGGAGGAAATTCTTATAGGAAAAGATGGAACAATTACAAAAACCGGATTCAGCAAGGTTGATTTCTAAGGGCTCAGAGATGGTAAAACTACAAAACTACTTAGATATGATAAATGACTCGAATACAATCGAAGAAAAACTGTCTTTTGCCAGACAGACATTGGATGAAGCAAAGGAAATCAAGGACCCAAGAGACAGGAAAAAAGTCCTTGTCCGTATTATAAGGGAACTCCCAAAAACACCGGCCTTTTTACCTTTATACCAGTTAGACTTGGACCTGGCAAACAATATCGAGCATGCAGCCGAAAGAAGATATGCCATCCTTGATATCGTCAAAGAACTTCCCAAGACAAAGAATTTTATCCCACTATACTTGCAGGTTATTAGACTGGCAATTGAAACAACGAAAGAAATTGAAGAGCCGAAACATAGAAAATCTATTTTGAGCCATCTTGTAAATGAGCTGCCTCAGGTTCCTGAATCCCTTCAAATATACAAACAGGCCATGGAACAGGCAGTTGAAGCGGCATCTATGATTAAGAACGCCTTTATAAGAAAGTACTCGCTGGTTGACATTGCAAATGAACTTCCAGAAACAGATGAATTTATCCCATTGCGTCTGCATGCACTGAGGTTGGCAATGGACCTGGCAGAAGGACCACATTACAAGAAATATTCGCTGGTTGAGATTGCAAAAGAGCTTCCCAAGAGTTCCGATTATGCCTTTTACAGAAAGTACTCTCTGCTTGGTATTGCAAAAAGTATCCCTAAGACAGGAGAGTTCCTGAAGCTGTACAAAGATGCCATAAAATTGGCAATGACTGCTACAGATTATCTCGATGAGCCCCATTATCAGAAATACGCACTTGTCTATATTGCGAAAGAACTCCCTCGAACGGAGGAATTGATGCCATTATATTCACAGGTCATGATGCATGCCTATGAATCATCATTAAAGATAAAAGACCCCATTGTCAAAAAACATGCCCTGATAGAGATTCTTCGTGAACTCCCCAAGACCGAGGAGTATTTTCCATTGATTACAAAAATCATTGAACATATCCTAAGCTTCTTTACGGTGAAAAAGAGGATAGAGGATATTGAGATAGTGGATGTCATGGATTATCTGCTTGTGGCCGAAGAAAAAAGGATGAAGGAATCCAAAAAGAATCGGTACATAAAGGAGAAGTACGCCAATATCCTTGCCAGGGAACTCGATAAGTTTGGTTTTCAACTGAAAGATATAAGGCTTATAGAAATATTGAGACCATATACCCATGTATGGATTCAACCTAACAAACTCAGGGCCGCAGTTAAGAAGATTGTTGACCACCTGGAGAAGCTTAAAGAGACCTATCATGGTAAGGAGGTTGAAAGACCGGTTTTGGTGGAGCATGTGTTTGTGAAAACCGGAAAACAAGTTGAACTTAAAAGACCCGCTAAAAGCGTAGAGGATTGCCTGTCAATTGACCTCGGGGCCACGAATACCGTTATTATGAGGAAAAGGGGAGGTTACCAGCCGGAATTTGTTGTATTGAAATCCATATCCGGAAATTATGAAGGGGTTAATATCATACCGACAAAGGTTTCTGCTAAAACCA
Source organism: Deltaproteobacteria bacterium (assembly GCA_030620895.1). Lineage (GTDB taxonomy): Bacteria > Desulfobacterota > GWC2-55-46 > S146-70 > JAUXIU01 > JAUXIU01. Next base: position 2,076 of record JAUXIU010000035.1, on the reverse strand, counting down.
ATACAATAGGTATGGAGGCAAAGGATTTAGAAACTGTTGTGAATTTTAAGAAGATGTTGCTAGATGGCAGGACAGAAGGCAAAAGATTTATGGAATCTTATTTTAATATCCTATACAGACATTTGAAGAATGATTTAAAACGTCCTCAATGGTTTTCTATATTTTCAGGGGCCCTTAAGGAAAAGCTTTATGTTACGGTACCTGTAGGGTTCCATGATTATAGAAGAAATATAAAGCAGATAATAGCAAAGACGATGAAGGGGATGGATGTTGAATTGCTGGAGGAGCCTCTTGCTGCTGCGATTGGATACCAGGTGGCAGGGGTCAGAGACAAGATCGTTATGGTTATTGATTTTGGTGGTTGTACATTGGATGTTATGATACTCAGGCTGAGTTTAGACGATGTTCACGTAATATCAAAACCGGACAGGTCCAAGGTGCTAGGAGGGCATGACATAGATGCATGGTTGGCGGATTATCTGGTGGACAAAGTTGGAAAGACCTCTACAATAGACAAAAGGGTGTTAATCAATAAGGCAGAAGAGATAAAGATAGCACTTTCTGACAGTGTGAAGGTTCCTTTTCGCTGGAACGGTGATAATATCTGTGAGGTAACAAGGGAGGATTTAGAAGATGTCCTGGCTAAACATAATTTCTACAGGATGGTAGATCGTACCATATCAAATGTACTGAGAAAAGCCGAAAAGATTGCTATTACAAAGGATAAGATAGAGGCTATTATCTTAACCGGCGGTTCTTCTCAGATACCCTCATTTAAGGACAAGATAGGTTCAATCGTACCTGAACTCATGGGAAAAAATGCCATCTACGACCACAGCCCGTTATCTGCGGTAGCAGCAGGTGCTGTGCTATATAGTACAAGGAATATAATCGATAAGCACCTTGGGCTTGCCTATGCACTCCGTTATACAACAAAAAACAAGGATATCCCATATGCGTATGAGATAGTTTTTGAGAAGGGTGAATTATTTCCTTTTGAAAAGACTTATAAACTCAGTCCTGCAAGGACATTAGGCGATCAGAACGAGATTTACCTTGAGCTTTTCGAGATTCCCGATAGCCACATTCTCAGGAGATGGGAGAATGAAGATGGAACAGAATTTATAAAACAGGCGCTGAAGTATACTGAAGATATGGCATTAAAGGGTTTCAACATAGTAACATTATCCTTTCAGAAACCATTGAAAGAATACGTTTATGTTACATTCTGCGTAGATAACACTGGGCATCTTGGGGTTAGATACGGTAATAACGATGAGATTGATACGGGTATAAGGTTGCAATAGGAACAAAGGGACTCTGTCCCTGTTTGATCGGTTAACATGGTTCACATAGTTTACATGGTTAACATGGTTGGCACGGTTTACATAGTTGACTTGGTTCACATGGTTAAAAAGGCAAACAATGTAAACAATATAAACTAAGTAAACAAAGAAAACTGGGTAAACATAATAAACAAAGCAAACTATGCAAACTAAGTAAACCAGGCAAACAAGGTAAACAAAATAAACAATATAAACCAAGCAAACCTGGTAAACAATGCAAACCAGGCAAACAAGGTAAAAAAGAATGGTATATAGTTTTATCTCCAAGAGTAAGGAAAAAAAGGGACCGGTTAAGGTTGAACTGAGGATTGGTCCTGTCCCGGGGACAGATGAGGGTCCTCTAAAGTTGATAATCACGGCTTTAAACACCGACGATGAGTCTATTGTGCTGGATGGTCCCTGCATTCGTTTGCCCGATAACAGGGATGTAATACTTCCTATGCCGCTTGGTAGGATAAGGTTCCCCTGTGTTCTTCATAAAAACGAGGATTGCTGTGTCTGGACAGATGCCATGACACTGGCACAGAGTCTAAATGCCAGGGGGTATTCAGGTAGATGCCCGATTGTCGGTTATTTTAACAGCGGACTGGGAAGGTCTGCAATCATGTTCGTTAGCGAACCACTAGAATTCATTATAGATGAGTGGCTGGAAAAACGATAAAATATTTTTATTATACCCGCATTATACCCTTATTGCCTTGACATTCTTACCGATTCATAATACCTTTTC
>JAUXIU010000217.1 GCA_030620895.1 Deltaproteobacteria bacterium | reverse complement strand
CCTTTCCCTTCGAAACTTCTCTATATGGCGTTTCTATAAAACCAAACTCATTCACCCGGGCATAGGCACTTAATGAGACGATGAGGCCGATATTCGGGCCTTCCGGTGTCTCTATCGGGCATATTCTGCCGTAATGGGTTGCATGGACATCTCTCACCTCGAAACCAGCTCTTTCCCTGGTAAGACCACCCGGCCCAAGAGCAGACAGTCTCCTTTTATGTGTAATTTCTGCAAGTGGATTTGTTTGATCCATAAACTGTGATAGCTGGCTTGAACCAAAGAACTCCTTAATAACTGCAGACACAGGCTTGGGATTAATAAGGTCATGTGGCATTAGCATCTCTATCTCACTAAGACTCATCCTCTCTTTGATTGCCCTTTCCATCCTCAGGAGACCGATCCGATACTGGTTTTCAAGCAGCTCTCCAACTGGCCTCACTCTTCTGTTTCCAAGATGATCTATATCATCCACAATGCCATAACCGCTCTTTAGGTCCATCAAATATTTAACCACTCCTAATATGTCTTCTTTCCTTAAAGTAGTAAGGTCTAGTGGAGCATCGAATCCGAGTCTTCTGTTTAATTTAAGTCTACCAACCTTTGAAAGATTATATCTGTCGGGCTCAAAGAAGAGACTTTTAAAGTATTGATTAGATGCAGCTACTGTTGATGGATCTCCGGGCTTCAATCTTTTATATATTTCAATCCTGGCATTCAAAGTCATCGAAGTTGTAGTATCATCTGGCTTCACCTTCCTGTATTCCAGTATTGCCTTTGTATCTTCATTTGTTGTTTTGTCATTCAATAAGGTTTCTCTGAATGAAGGACCAGTAACTTCCATAAACAATAAGACAAACCGTTTTATACCCTTCGTGCGTATCTCTTCAAAATTCTCTTTAGTAAGCACCTGATTGCATTCTAAAAACACCTCCCCTGTATTTGGATCGACAATATCCCTGGATACAACTTTCCCTATTATCTCTTCTTCATTAACAGGGATATAACTTACTTTGCTTTCGATGAGTTTTTTTACGGCAAGTTTTGTAAACTTTCTATCCCGCCTGACAATTACTTCTCCAGTTTTAGGATCTTTTATATCCACACTTGCCTTTTGCCCTACAAGACATTCTTGGTCTACGCTCTTTAAAATCTCTCTGCCATCTAAGATTATCTCTTCTGTTGCATAGAAGTAATTTAAGAGTTCTTCTATTGAATAACCGAGTGCCTTAAGAAGTATCGTTGCGGGCATCTTTCTCCTCTTGTCTATCTTCACATATATCCACTCCTTAAGATCAAATTCAAAGTCCAACCATGAGCCATGGTACGGTATAACCCTTGACTTGTACTGAAGTTTGCCAGTTGAAAGCTTTCCCTTTTCTAGCTCGAAAAATACACCCGGAGACCTGTGCAACTGACTGACTATTACCCTTTCTGTACCATTTATTATAAAGGTCCCGTTTTCGGTCATCACGGGTATCTCTCCGAAATATACCTCCTGTTCCTTTATATCCCTTATGCTTTGAGCACCCGTATTAACATCCCTATCCCATACTATCAGCCGTACCATTATCCTGCTCGGCAAAGAAAATGTCATTCCTTTCTGATGACATTCTTCAACTGTATATTTAGGTTCTCCCAGCCTATACCCAACAAACTCCAGTGATGCATTCCCACTAATATCCTTTATAGGAAAAACGCTCTTAAACACTGCATGAAGACCTATGTCCTTTCTCTCTTCAGGTTTTGTATCAGCCTGTAGAAATTGTTCAAAGGATTTCGTCTGAACTTCTATGAGATTGGGAATATCAATTACCTTCCCTATTTTGGAATAACTCTTTCTGAGTAATATGTTATTTATCACGGCTGAGGCCATATTTTACATTCCTCCTATCTAAAATATAAACGGGCATATATACACCCAGTAATTTTTATAAATATTACTGTATCTCTACCTGGGCCCCTACACCTTCCAATTGCTTCTTGAAGGCCTCTACCTCTTCCTTAGAAACACCCTCTTTTACTGTCTTGGGAGCCCCCTCAACAAGGTCTTTTGCCTCCTTCAAGCCAAGACTTGTTATCGCCCTGACCTCTTTTATTACT
>JAUXIU010000001.1 GCA_030620895.1 Deltaproteobacteria bacterium | reverse complement strand
ATTAGTTAGAAGGATTAAATACCAATAATTGTTCAGATAAAAATGTTCTTGTTTTTCAAGGAGAGATAGGCTAGTATACTTAGCGAAATTGAATATTGCCGATTGAATATTGCCGAATAAAAAAACCGTCGTTCGTAGTTCGTGGTTAGTGATTCGATTCACGATACACGATTAACGAATGATGATTGAAGCTTGACTTAAAATTATAAAAACTCTATGATATAATTAATAACAAGGAAGGTATGAACTCTGGTAAGTTTGGGGTTTTAGAGAAGCAGATCAATAGACTGATTGAGTCCTATGCGGTTTTGTCAGAAGAGAATAATCGTTTAAAGGAAGATCTATTATCAAAGAAGGAAGAGGCAGAATATCTTAAGGGTAGGCTTAGCAAGCTTGAAAAAGAGAAGGGTTTGGTAAAGGAGAGGGTAGAAACCTTAATCCAAAGGCTTGATGGCTTGATACAAGGAGTTTGAGGGGGCATTGAAGAAGACTATAGAGATAAATATTCTTGAGCAAAAACTTTTAGTTAAGAGTGAAGAAGGAGAAGAATATATAAAGGAGGTTGAAGCTTATCTTAATAAAAAGGTGGAGGAGATCAAAAAAACAACAAGGGCGGTTTCAACACTGGATGTTGTTTTACTAACTGCATTAAACATGGCTGGTGATTATCTTAAGACGATAGAGAGATTAGGGGAATTAGAAAACAGATCTGGCAAACTAGCCAAGCTTATAGAAAGGAAACTAGCCTGAGTATTTTCCTCCCCTGCTATGTTTGTGTTCGGTTGGTGTATTTTGTAACCAACAGATTACGTTAGGGAGCCTTCCCTGGCTGCTGGCCGACATGCCCCCCTCATTATGAGGCCAGGGGAAGTCGAAAGGTGGTTATTAAAGGCACCCACTTTCGAGCGCTGGTTCGAAAGAACCACCGACACGGCATTGGAGTGGGGGAGGAAGCTCTTTCTCCAGGGTTGGAAGATAGTAGTTGATAAAAAGGATATGATTATAATGACCTAATGTTCTAAATCTAGAGAGATAGATAGAGCTTAAAAACAAGAATAAAGTTGAATATACTGAAGCACACCTGTTTGTATATCTATCATGACACCGGATGGAGATATGAGCAGGGAAAATAGAAAAGAGATTAAATCTATCTAGCATTCGCCGGTATAGGGAATCAGTTCCTTAATCTATCCTTTTTACCAATACCTTCCAGACAACCCTACCTCAAAGGGTAATGTTATCGCCTAATACAAAGGAGTCGATCAGGAGAAATATCCTCGATTTGCGTCTTCAGTTGTCACGTGAGGACCTATATCGTATGAGTTCACTTGTGCAAAAGAAATTTCTGCAGCTAGAAGAATTTAAGGATGCGGAGAGGGTTGCGCTATATACGAGTTTTAAGAATGAGGTTCTTACAGAGGATATTTGGGGTGCAGCGATAGAGGGGGGCAAAGAGGTCTTCTTCCCAAGGGTTATAAACGGAAAGAAGGGGTTGGTCTTTATTAAAGCTGACAATAAGGAAGGATTTTCAAAAGGTGCGTATAATATCTCTGAACCTGAAGGTGGTGTAGTGCTGGATGAACTTTCTACATTTGATCTTGTTGTAGTTCCTGGAATTGCGTTTGATATGAATGGCAATAGATTGGGGTATGGTAAGGGTTATTACGATATGGCTCTTAAAACGGCAGGATGCTGTATATCGGCCCCTGCATTTGATTTCCAGATAGTGGACGCTATTGAGTCAGAGCCGCATGATGTAAGGGTACATAATATAATAACGGAGAAAAGGACAATAATCACAGAATGCAGTTGTATTTGATGGTTCTTTAAAATTGTATATATAAAGGGGGCGCGCAGGATGAGCATATCACTAATATTGATTATATCGGCTGCTTCTATTTTAGCGATCTTTATCGGTATAGGTCTTGGTTTCTTGCTGAGAAGGAGGTATGTTGAGGGTAGTATAGAGACAGCGAAGAAAATGGCTGAGTCTGTTGTTGTAGAGGCAAAGAAAGAGGCAGAAAACATTAAAAAAGAAGCGACACTTCAGGCAAAAGACAAGCTCTATCAGGGAAGGCAGGAACAGGATAGAGAGACAAGGGAGAGAAGGAAGGAACTTCAATCCATCGAGAAAAGGCTTTTACATAAAGAAGATAGCATTGATAAGAGGATCGAAGCGCTTGAAAAGAAAGGGAGTGATCTTGCTAGAAGGGATAGAAATTCAATTCAGCAGGAGAAGAGATCACAAGATATGGGAAAGAGCCTTGCTGCCTCCATCGAGGAAGAGAAGATTAAGCTTGAGAGGATTGCCGGGATGTCCGCTGAGGAGGCAAAGAAATCTATTATGGAGCTAATGGAGTCAGAGGCAAGAATGGATGCGGCAAAGACTATTAAGAGGATCGAAGATGAAACAAGAGAGACCGCAGATAAGAAGGCAAAAGAGATTATCAGCAATGCAATTCAGAGATATGCAGGAGAGTATGTGGCAGAGAAGAGTGTTTCTGTTGTAAACCTTCCGAGTGATGAGATGAAGGGAAGAATTATTGGACGAGAAGGGAGGAATATAAGGGCTATTGAAGCCGCTACAGGCATAGAGATTATAATAGATGATACACCTGAGGCCGTGTTGCTCTCGGGTCATAATCCTATAAGGAGAGAGGTAGCAAAGCAATCAATTGAGAGGCTTATATCTGATGGCAGGATTCACCCGGCAAGGATAGAAGATGTAGTTACAAAGGTAGAGAAAGAGATAGAGCAGAAGATAAGTGAGGCAGGTGAGAGGGCGATATTTGATACGGGGATACACCGAATTAACCCCGAACTTACCAGAGTGATTGGAAAACTCAAATTCAGGACAAGTTATGCACAGAATATATATGTTCATTCACTTGAGGTTGCATTTATATGTGGCATGATGGCCGCTGAACTTGGTCTGTCTACGAAAGTTGCAAGAAGGGCAGGATTGCTCCATGATATAGGTAAGGCCGTGGATCACGAGGTAGAGGGCTCCCATGCTGAAATAGGTGCAGAGCTTGCCAGAAAATACGGTGAATCAAGTAGAATAATCTCCGCCATAAAAACACATCACGACGACCATCCTGAATCGATCCTTGGGGTATTGGTTCAGGCGGCAGACACCTTGTCGGCTGCAAGGCCTGGTGCAAGGAAGGAGATGTACGAGAAATATATAAAACGCCTTGAAGATCTTGAAAAGGTGGCAAATTCATTTCCAGGTGTTGAAAAGACCTATGCAATACAGGCTGGAAGGGAGATAAGGGTTATGGTGGAGAACCAGTCAGTTACAGATGAAGGCGCCGTATTGCTCTCAAAGGATATCGCAAAAAAGATCGAGAGGGATTTGACCTACCCTGGTCAGATTAGAATTGTGGTAATCAGAGAGACAAGGTCTCTGAGTTATGCAAGATAATCGATAGATGACTGACCTTATTGAAGTACTTTATATAGGCGATATTATAGGTAGCCCAGGCAGGGTTGCTGTAAAAAGATTGCTTCCAGGGATAATTACTGATTATGGTATTGGCCTTGTAATAGCTAATGGTGAGAATGCTGCCGGTGGTTTTGGTATTACACCATCGGTTGCAGACGAGTTGTTTGGGCTTGAGATAGATGTAATCACATCTGGGAATCACATCTGGGATAAGAAGGAAATAATCGAGTATATAGACGGCAATCATTCTCTACTAAGGCCCGCAAACTACCCTAACGGAGTACCAGGCTCTGGTCATTGTGTCTTTGAGAGTCCGTCTGGTGTAAGGATAGGGGTTTTAAACCTGTGCGGGAGGGTCTTTATGGATAACCTTGATTGTCCGTTTAAGGTGGGCGAGAAGATTATATCGTTGCTTGGGAAAGAGGTTGATATTATCATAGTCGATATGCATGCTGAAACAACATCTGAAAAAGCTGCTATGGCCTGGTTTCTGGATGGCAGAGTCAGTGCGATCATAGGGAGCCATACACATGTACAAACAGCAGATGAAAGGTTGCTAGCAAAAGGTACGGCCTTTATATCAGATGCTGGAATGACAGGTTCAATGGATTCTGTAATAGGTATGAAAAAGGAGATAGCATTGGGGAGGTTTCTTACCCAGATTTCTAAGAAGTTCGAGGTTGCCAAAAAAGACTTAGAATTTCAGGGTGTTATAATATCGATAGACAAAAAAAACGGCAAAGCTGTATCGATTAAGAGAATCAAGATACCTGTATGAAGAACCTGGAACACCAATTATCCGTACTAAAAAGAGGAGCTGTAGAGATCATACCTGAGGGTGAAATGGTTGAGAAGTTAAAGAGGTCTATAGACACAAATAGGCCGCTTGTTGTAAAAGCTGGTTTTGACCCCACTGCGCCAGACTTGCATCTTGGACACACAGTCATTATTCACAAACTAAAGCAGTTTCAGGAGTTAGGTCATAAGGTATTCTTTCTCGTAGGAGATTTTACCGGCATGATAGGGGATCCATCTGGAAAATCTGATATGAGAAAACCCCTTACAATGGATGAGGTGGAGAAGAATGCCGAGACGTATAAGGCACAGATATTTAAGATACTCGATGAAAAGAAAACGGAAGTAGTCTTTAACAGCGAATGGATGGGGGGGCTTTCAGCCTCGGATATGATAGGTCTTGCCAGCAAATATACTATTGCAAGGATGCTGGAGAGAGATGACTTTAAAAAGAGGTATTTAGAAGGGAGATCTATTGCGATACACGAATTCTTATATCCAATTATTCAGGGATATGATTCTGTCGTAATCAAGGCAGATATTGAGGTCGGTGGAACAGACCAGAAGTTCAATCTTCTTGTTGGTCGTGAGCTTCAAAGGGAATTCGGTCAGGACCCGCAAGTCATATTCACTATGCCACTTTTAGAGGGCATAGATGGCACCCAGAAGATGAGTAAAACCCTTGGAAATTATATAGGTATTACAGAGCCTCCAAAGGAGATATTTGGCAAGATAATGTCAATATCAGATGAGCTAATGCTCAGATATTATGAGCTGTTAAGCGATGTGTCTGCTGAAAAGATTACATCTATAAAGAGGGGTGATATCCATCCACGGGATGCAAAAGAAGAACTTTCTAAAGAGATTGTTACCCGGTATTATGGGGCAGTGGAGGCTCAAAAGGCTGTTGATGAATTTGCCTCTGTCTTCAAGGAAAGACAGTCTCCGGAGGATGTCGAAGAAATTATTATACCCTGTGGAGAGAACCATATGTGGCTACCAAGGATATTGGTTCTGGCAGAACTTGCAAAGTCAAACTCCGATGCGAGACGACTTGTCGAGCAGGGAGGCGTATCTGTAGATGGCAAGAAGATACTCGATGTAGAAGGAGAACTGGGCACGGATAAAAAGTATCTGATAAAGGTGGGAAAGAGACATTTCAAAAGAGTAACTTTTTCTAAAGGATAAAAATGAACCGATCATCCAAGTATCTTGCAGGCAAATAATATTGACAAATTTTAGTATATTCTTGTAAACTCACAACTTCTATTAAAGAATGAAGATTAATATAGAGGATATTCCTGAGGATGGTTTGGTGCTTGATCTCCGCGAAGATGGGCGTATAGTGGAGGACAAGCGCTATGGTTCTGGATTCTCGATATCTTCACCTATAAAGGCTCATTTAGATATCCGGAAGTCCGGGGAAAATATAGATATTGTCGGCCATATAGAGGCCGAAATGGTCTTGAAGTGTTCAAGATGCCTTAAGGAATATGTGTATGGTGTACATCCGAAAATAGAAATTGCTGTCCAGACAGATTTTAATCAGACTACAGGTGATAGAGAGTTGATGGAAAATGAACTGGATGTGGGTTATATTCAAGGTGGGGAGATAGATACAACAGATATAATTCTCGAACAGCTCTTCCTTGGGGTGCCCATACAGCCACTCTGCAACCCTGACTGTAAGGGGCTGTGCCCATCTTGTGGTGTTGAACTTAAAGACGGACAGTGTTCTTGTCTTAGTAAAGAAGTTGTCGACCCAAGATTTGCGATCTTAAAAAACTTTAAAGTCAAGAATAGTAAATGGACAGCCTTTGATTAATTGGTAACTACTCAGATTCACAGTTCCAGGGTTCACGGTTCACGGTTAGAGAAGGATGAAGATTGAACGGTTTGAAGATAAGGCAATAAACTTTGAACCTTGAACCAGGCAACATGAGCAAATACGATTAATTTTGCATAAACGCTAATTCCTAATAACCTAACAAGCTAAGAAGCTAATCTAGGTTGTAGCTTTTTAGGTGGAAGCTTCTTAGAAAACAGGAATTATGAATAAGGAATAATGAATTAGGTGTCCATGTATTAGGTTGTAGCTTTTTAGGTAGTAGCTTCTTAGGCTACTTCCTGTTTTCCCTAAAAACCTAACAAGCTAAAAAGCTAAGAAGCTAAAACAAGAGAGGAGTATTAATATGGCAAACCCTATGAAAAAACATTCCAGGTCGCGAAGGAATAAGCGAAGGAGCCACGACGCCCTTCCAAGACCTGGTGCGTCTATCTGCCCACAGTGCAATGAGATGAAGCGACCCCACCATGTATGTCCTAATTGCGGTACATACAAGGGGAGGGAGGTAATAAAGACAGGTGAGTCTATATAATTCTATGGATGGGTTTAAGCCCGCTCCCAATAGATACAATAGAAAGTTATCAATTATCATTCACCAATTCTTCTCAAAAAACATTACAAAGAGATGAAGATAGCTGTAGATGCAATGGGGGGGGACTATGCCCCTAAGATCATTATCGAGGGTGCTGTATGGGCGGCCAGGGATATGAATATACCTGTTATCCTCGTAGGGGATAGAGAACGGATTGAAGTAGAGCTCTCAAAGCATCAGGCAAGCGACCTGCCTGTTAATATTGTACATGCATCCGAAATAATTGGAATGGAAGAGTCTCCAGCGCAGGCTATCAGGAAGAAGAGGGACTCTTCTATAAGGGTATGCTTTGACCTGGTCAAGAAAGGGGAGGCAGGTGCTGTTGTAAGTGCTGGTAATTCAGGGGCAGTGATGGCTGCTGCCATTTTTGTGATGAAGAGGATGAAGGGAATAGATAGGCCCGCTATCAGCGTCTGTCTCCCTACTGTGAAGGATTGGACAATATTATTGGATGCAGGTGGAAATGTTGACTGCAAGCCCATTCATATATTACAGTTTGCAATAATGGGGGATGTTTATGCCCGTGATATCCTAAAAAAGGAGAGCCCCACAATCGGTCTCCTCTCGAATGGCAGGGAAGAGGGGAAAGGAAACAAACTGACAAGGACTTCGAATGAATTGCTAAAAAAGAGCAAGCTTAATTATCTCGGTTATATTGAAGGTATGGATGTCTTTTCAGGCAATGTTGATGTTGTTGTATGCGATGGTTTCGTTGGAAATGTAGTATTGAAATTATCAGAAGGGGTTGCAGATGCAATCATCACTATGATGAAAAGAGAGGTTAATAAAAGCCTTCCAGCAAAGGTAGGTTACCTGCTTGCCAGAGGAGTATTCAAGGATCTTAAAAAGAAGATCGACTACACAGAACACGGTGGTGCTCCTTTACTGGGGCTAGACGGCATATGCATAATAAGTCACGGAGGTTCAACTGCGAAGGCGATCAAGAATGCTATTTTAAGAGCCAGCGAACACGCCAATCGTAATGTTAATAAACATATATTAGATGGGCTTGAGGCAGATATGGTGTCTTCTGAGCTTGAGAACACTAGAGTGGAATCAATGATTGGAGGGGATGGATAGGGGGATGATTAGGGCAAGGATTGAAGGAACAGGTTCCTATGTGCCGCAAAGGGTGCTTACCAATCAAGAACTTGAGGGGATAGTCGATACATCTGATGATTGGATTACTACCAGAACGGGCATCAGAGAAAGAAGAATAGCTGATAAAGATACCACATCCGGTATTGCAACCAAAGCCGCAAAAATGGCATTGAAGGATGCTTCGGTTTCACCAAATGAGATAGACCTTATTATTGTTGCCACGGTAACCCCTGATATGTTCTTTCCTTCAACTGCGTGTTTCGTCCAATCGAATCTTGGGATAAAGAAAGGTGTCCCGGCCTTTGATATCTCCGCCGCCTGTTCTGGTTTCCTATATGCCCTGGATATTGCAGACAGGTATGTAAGGTCTGGGGCATCAAAAAAGGTCCTTGTGATAGGTGTTGATCTCTTCTCGAGGATAATAGACTGGAAGGACAGAAATACATGCGTCCTCTTTGGTGACGGCGCTGGTGCGGTGGTCCTGTCGGCTAAAAAGGGAAAGAGGGGTATCCTCTCTACCCATATACACTCTGATGGAGATTACTGGAAGATACTCTATGCCCCTTCGGGTATATCGCAAAAACAGTCTGCTAAGGGTTCCATAGAACACCCATATCTCAAGATGCAGGGAAACGAGACATTTAAGGCAGCTGTGAGGACAATGGGCAAGGCATGTATGGAGGCCTTGAGATATAACGGGGCATCAGCAGAAGATATTGCTCTTTTAATACCACATCAGGCAAATCAACGTATTATAAAGGCCATACAGGAGAGGCTCGGGCTTCCCGAGGATAAGATATATACAAATTTAGAGAGATATGGTAACACATCGGCAGGATCGATACCACTGGCACTGGATGAGGCGGTGAGAAATGGTAGATTGCGTAGGAACGATCTCATACTCTTTGTAGCATTTGGGGGTGGACTTACCTGGGCATCTGCGCTGGTAAGATGGTAGATTTGATAAATAAAAAAATCGCCGTTATTTTTCCTGGTCAGGGTTCACAGTTTTTAGGGATGGGGAAAGACTTCTTTGAAGTTTATCCTCTCGCAAAGGAGACGTTCAAAGAGGCCAATTCCATTCTAGGATACGACATTAAACGGCTATGTTTCGATGGACCTATTGAGGAATTAAACCTTACACAAAATACGCAACCGGCTGTATTAACGGTAAGTACGGCTATATTAAGAGTTATCAAGCAGGAAACCGCTCTACAACCGGAATTAATGGCAGGGCATAGTCTCGGTGAGTATACTGCACTTGTTGCAGCGGGTGCACTGAGCTTTGCAGATGCCTTAATGCTGGTCTATATGCGTGCGAAGTTTATGCAAGAAGCCGTGCCTGATGGTGTTGGGGCAATGGCAGCGATCCTTGGATTGGATGTTAATATAGTAGAGGAGATATGTGAGGCTTCAACAAAAACAGATTCCGTGGTTGTGCCGGCAAATATCAACACCCCAGAACAGATAGTGATCTCGGGCGACGATGAGGCTGTGAAAAGGGCTTCCAAACTTGCCAAAGAACGTGGTGCAAGGAGGGTGGTGATTTTGCCGGTTAGTGTACCATCTCATTCACCATTGATGAAAAAAGCTGCCGAAAAACTTGCCATTGAGATGGATGATATAAACTTCGCAAGGCCGAAGGTACCAGTAATTTGCAATGTCGATGCCAAGCCTGTTGATTCTGGAGAGGCGATTAAGGAATTACTTGTAAAACAGCTCTATAGTCCAGTGCAATGGGTTGACACTGTCAGAAGGATGCTGCTTGAGAAGATTGAGGTTATTGTGGAGGTGGGCCCCGGGAAGGTCCTTACAGGCATTATAAAGAGGATAAATAAGGATATAAGAACAATCAATGTTGATAAAGTCGGAGATATCTCAGCCCTAAATTGTTAATGGTCAATTGAAAAATGTAAGGGTTAAGTGGCCAGTGTAGTAGTTGGGTTAAGGTAAAGTAAACAAAGACCAACCACCTAACCCATTGACCAAACTGGCATCCTTACCCTAACCTAATGACTTAACCACAAATCACGAGCTACGAGTCACGAAACATACTGGAGGAGGTATGGAACTGAATGAAAAGGTTGCTATAGTTACAGGAGCAGGCCAGGGGATTGGTAGGGCTATTACACTTAAACTTGCGGCCAATGGAGCGAATATTGTTGTTGTGGATGTTAATCTGGAAAGGGCAAATGAGACCGTATCTCATCTAGAATCATCCGAAAGGAAGGCTATCGCCTTGAAGGCCGATATATCTAGTACTAAAGAGACAGAAGATATGATTGAAGAATCTGTCAAGAAGATGGGTGGAATACATATACTGGTTAATAACGCAGGCATAACACGAGATAAACTTCTGTTGAGGATGAAAGAGGATGACTGGGATGCAGTTTTGGATGTTAATTTAAAGGGTGTCTTTAACTGCACAAAGGCGGTTATTAGACATATGAGCAAGCAGAGATACGGAAGAATTGTGAATATTGCATCTATCGTTGGGGAGATGGGAAATGCAGGTCAGGCGAACTATGCGGCAAGCAAGGCAGGTGTCATCGGGTTTACAAAGACTGTTGCCAGGGAGTTTGCAGCGAGGAATATAACCTGTAATGCGGTTGCTCCTGGTTTTATTGAAACGGCTATGACGGATTCACTTCCTGAAAATGCAAGGGAAGAGCTTACAAAGCAGATTCCTATGGGCAGACTAGGCAAACCTGACGATGTTGCTGAAAGCGTACTTTTTCTTGTATCTGATTCTTCAAGTTATATTACTGGACAGGTTGTTAATGTCAATGGAGGGATGTATATGTAAAACCTTTTACTTGGGGTTTTGTTTTTGACAAGTAAAAGGGGAGATGTTATAAGAAACGGTATTTTTGAATAGCATCCGCAGAAAATTATATTCTTGTTATATTTATAATCGGCAACCAATTAATCTATCAGGAGGTATAAAATGTCAGTCGAGAGCAAGGTAAGGAAGATTATCATCGATCAGCTTGGCGTTTCGGAGGAGGAGATAACACCAGAGGCCTCTTTTGTTGATGACCTTGGTGCAGATTCACTGGATACTGTTGAAATGGTTATGGCATTTGAGGAGGAGTTTGGAGTTGAGATTCCGGACGAAGATGCTGAGAAGATAAGGTTAGTACAGGATGCGGTGAGTTATATAGATAAAAAAGCAAAAAAGTAAATACAACCGATCTTTAGAAAATCAATCCTGATAGCACTGTAGAAATCCCTAATTTGATATCCAAAGCCCTATGGAGATAAGGAAGGAGTAGTCTGCAGGGATCTGTCCTGGGGAATAGGAATTTGTCAATTGTAAATCGAAAGATTAGAAAGTGCTGTTCCCATTTAAAAAAAAGGAGTAATTGAGTTTTGAAGAGAAGGGTGGTAGTAACAGGTGTAGGTGTCATTAGTCCTCTCGGTATCGGCATTGAAAGGTCGTGGAAAGGTGTAATTGAAGGAAGATCCGGGATTAGAGAGATATCCAGATTTGATGCAACTAATTTCCCCGTCAGGATCGCTGGCGAGGTCCCTGATTTTACTACAGAGGGTTACATAGAGAAAAAAGAGGTAAAGAAGATGGACCTCTTCATCCAGTATTCGATTGTAGCCAGTATAATGGCGTTGAAGGATGCCGGACTGGAGATTACTCCTGATAATGCTGATAGGATTGGCGTCTATATCGGAGCGGGGATCGGTGGATTGGGTGCTATCGAACACTGGAACAACGTACTTAGAGAAAAAGGTCCAGAGAGGATAACACCTTTTTTTATACCTATGGTTATAATTAACCTTGCCTCGGGACAAGTTTCCATAATAGTGGGTGCCAAGGGACCAAATAGCTGCGCAGTAACGGCATGTGCCACAGGAAATCACTGTATTGGAGACGCATACAGGATTATAGAGAGGGGAGATGCAGATGTGATGATTGCAGGCGGGACAGAATCTGTTATAACACCCCTTTGTATAGCTGGTTTTAACGCCATGAAGGCCCTTTCTACGAGGAATGATTCCCCCGATGAAGCCAGTCGCCCTTTTGATCAGGACCGCGATGGTTTTGTGATAGGTGAAGGGGCCGGGGTCCTGATACTTGAGGAATTAGAATATGTGAGGAAGAGAGGGGGCAGGGTCCTCGCTGAGATTGTGGGTTATGGTATGTCAGCCGATGCGTATCATATGACATCTCCTTCACCTGAAGGAGAAGGGGCAGTAAGGTGCATGGAGATGGCATTGAGTGACGGGGGGATAAATCCAGAAGACGTGGATTATATTAATGCACATGGAACGTCAACGTCTCTAGGAGATGTTGCTGAGACACAGGCAATTAAGAAGGTTTTTAGAGGATATGCGCAAAAACTGGCAGTTAGTTCTACAAAGAGCATGACAGGCCATCTCCTCGGTGCAGCAGGAGGCGTGGAGGCAGTTTTCACGGTTCTTTCGATAGTCAACAATGTGCTACCGCCGACAATAAACTATAAGACCCCCGATCCCGAATGCGATTTAGATTATGTGCCAAATGAGGCGAGGGAGGGGAAGGTTAACGTTGCCATGAGCAATTCGTTTGGATTTGGCGGAACAAATGCAACATTGGTTATTAAAAGGTTTGAAGGAGGTAAATAATAGGGGTCCTTATGGGGAAGATCGCAATAGCTAGTGATCATACCGGGACGGAGCTCAAGGAGGATATAAAGGCCTTCTTATCTGAGATAGATTACGAGTTTATAGATATGGGATCAGAGGGGAATGATTCCGTTGACTATCCTGACTACGGTATACCTGTGGCGGAGAGGGTGTCATCAGGCGAGATCGAAAAGGGTATCCTGATTTGCGGCACTGGTATAGGTATGAGCATAGTTGCAAACAAGTTTCCTGGAGTAAGGGCGGCACTTGTCAATGATATTTACTCTGCAAGGATGGCTAAGGAACATAACGATGCAAATATACTTGTAATAGGTGGAAAAGTTTTAGGCAAAGGTCTTTCCAGGGAGATAGTAAAGATATGGTTAGAGTCGAGATTTGAAGGTGGAAGGCATCAGAGAAGGTTGGATAAGATAACCAACATAGAGAAGAGGAGAACTAAATAAGATTGACAATTGAAGATTGAATATTTTCCTAATTCATCATTCTTTCTTTTCAATCTTCATTCGTCATTCTTCAATCGTCAATCATGATTCGTTAATCGTGTATCGTGAATCGTAAATCGAACCACGAACCACAAATCACGATCCACGAACGACGCAATGCTTTATTTGTCCCCCTGACAGAGAAATATGTCACATTTAGAGTCATTTGATAAAGATATTTACGATGCCATAGTGCATGAGACCGATAGACAGGAGTATAAGCTGGAACTAATAGCCTCCGAGAATATGGTTAGTGAGGCGGTGCTTGAGGCTATAGGCAGCATATTAACCAACAAGTATGCAGAGGGCTATCCGGGCAAGAGGTATTACGGAGGTTGCGAATACGCTGATATTGTTGAGAATCTTGCAATCGAGCGTGCTAAAACAATATTTGGCTGTGACCACGCAAATGTCCAGCCTCACTCGGGTAGCCAGGCGAATATGGCTGTCTATATGTCTGTACTAAAACCCGGAGATACGATCCTAGGCATGAACCTGTCCCATGGCGGGCATCTTACACATGGTAGCCCGGTAAATTTCTCCGGCCAGCTCTATAATGTGGTCTTTTATGGTGTTAGAAAAGAAGATCAGAGGATAGATTTTGATCAGGTAAGGGATCTGGCAAGGCAGTACAACCCCAGGATGATAGTCGTGGGAGCCAGTGCATATCCAAGGGTTATAGATTTCAAGAGATTCAGGGAGATTGCAGACGAAGTAGAGGCTCTTCTTATGGTCGATATTGCACATATTGCTGGTCTAATAGCAACTGGTTTACATCCAACCCCTGTTCCTTCTGCAGAGTTTGTGACAACTACTACCCACAAGACCTTGAGAGGACCTCGAGGAGGTATGATAATGTGCCAGGCCGACTACGCAAGGGGAGTTGATAAGCAGATATTCCCTGGCATACAGGGTGGGCCATTGATGCATATCATAGCAGCAAAGGGTGTTGCTTTTAAGGAGGCTATGGAGCCAGGCTTCAAGGACTATCAGAACCAGGTGGTCACCAATGCCAGGGTGCTTGCAGGTGAACTTGAGGCAAGGGGCTATAAGCTTGTATCAGGGGGGACCGATACACACCTTATGCTGGTGGATTTGACAGGAAAAGGGGTTACTGGCAAGGAGGCAGAGGGGGCACTCGAAAGGGCAGGTATAACGGTTAATAAAAATACAATCCCTTTCGAGACAAGGAGCCCTTTTATAACCAGCGGAATTAGGGTAGGCACACCTGCTGTAACTACACGGGGTATGAAGGAAGAGGAGATGAAGATAATAGCTGGCATGATGGACGAAGCTATAGAATCACGCTCCGATGAATCAAGGCTCTCTTCTATTGAGGGGAGAGTTAGGGAACTCTGTGAGGGGTTCCCGTTTTATAGGAACAGACTTAAGTAATCAGTGAAGATACCCCGCCCACAGGGCGGGGTATCTTGACAACAAGGAAGTTTCTATTATCTTAGCACGCCTTGACCCCGCCTACAAGGCGGGGATAACGGCGTGCATCCTGTTAAAACCCTTGTCATTTATACCTTCCTATGGCATTATCCTTCCCATGAAGTGTCCTTTCTGTGGCCATCTAGAAGACAAGGTTATCGA
This sequence comes from Deltaproteobacteria bacterium, assembly GCA_030620895.1. Classification (GTDB taxonomy): domain Bacteria; phylum Desulfobacterota; class GWC2-55-46; order S146-70; family JAUXIU01; genus JAUXIU01. The sequence goes on along the minus strand of JAUXIU010000001.1, from coordinate 7,119 downwards.
CTCAAGGCTATCCCAGCACGGCGATGTTACACGCCGTAGAAGAGAGTGTCTGAAATGCGATAAAAGATTTACCACCTATGAGCGAGTGGAAGAGACGATGCCGCTTGTAATAAAGAAGGATGGCAGCAGACAGCAGTTTGATAGGACAAGGGTCTTTAATGGCATGCTCAAGGCGTGTGAGAAAAGACCTGTAGGTGTTGACTCTATAGAAGAAGTCGTGGATAGGCTCGAGAGGAAATTTATCGATGGAGGTGAGCGTGAGATATATAGCTCTGTAATTGGTGAGGCGGTTATGGAAGAGTTAAAGAAGTTAGATGAGGTTGCTTATGTAAGGTTTGCCTCTGTTTACAGAGAGTTCAGAGATATAAACGAATTTATGAGTGAACTTAAAGACCTTTTAGAGGCCAAGAATCATGGTTTGAAAAGGAAAAAATAGGGTGTTGGGCATTGCGCGCCACGCGTCATGCATATCGCACGACTAAATGGAAACCAAGTATATGAAGATGGCACTTAAGCTGGCCAGAAAGGGGTTGGGAAGGACGAGTCCAAATCCTGCTGTTGGTGCCATTGTTATAAAAGAAGATAGAGTTATAGGGAGGGGGTACCATAAGAAGGCGGGTCTTCCACATGCCGAAATAGAAGCATTGAAAGAGGCAGGTGGAGATGCGGATAGTGCAGAGATGTATGTGACCCTTGAGCCATGCAGACATACTGGTAGGACCCCGCCATGTACAGATGCAATTATCAAAGCAGGTATAAAGAGGGTCTTTATAGGCACGAAGGACCCTAACCCCCTTATGGCGGGGAAGGGGATCAGGTCATTAAGGAAGGCCGGAGTGGACGTAAAGACCGGTCTATTGGAAGATGATTGTATAAAGATAAATGAGGCCTATAATAAGTATATAAGGTCTAAACTTCCTTTCATTACCCTGAAACTAGCTGCAACGCTTGATGGTAAGATTGCCACTTTAGGAGGCGAATCCAGATGGATAACGAGTGAGCCTGCAAGAAGACATGTACATAGAATGAGGAGCAGGGCTGATGCGATTATGGTTGGTATAGGTACAGTGTTGAGGGACAATCCTGAGCTTACAACGAGGCATGTTACAGGAAAAGATCCGATAAGGTTCGTTGTTGATAGTGACCTGAAAATACCACTTGATGCAAAGGTCTTCACTGCAAAAGGTGGACGGCTGATAGTAGCAACTACGAGGAAGGCAGATTCCAAAAAGATGAGAATGGCTGAGGAGAGGGGAGCGATGGTCCTGAAGATACCATCGGCAGGGGGTGGTGTTAATCTAAAGAGACTTATTGCCATCATGGGAGAGATGGAAATAACCAGTCTTTTGATAGAAGGTGGTTCGAGGCTGGCTGCTTCATTTATAAAGGAGAAGATTGTTGACAAGTTTTGCTTCTTCTATGCACCGAGGATAATTGGTGAAGAAGGCATGCCTATGGTCGGTGAGCTTGGCATAAGGAGCTTAAAGGATAGCCTTGAATTGAGGGATGTCAGCGTAAGGGGTTTTGATAGGGACATTATGGTGGAGGGTTACCGGTAGTGTTTACAGGTATCATACAGGCTTTTGGTAAGATAAAGGTTATTGAAAAAAAAGGTGAATCTGGTAGAATTGTTGTTGAAATAGAGCCGGGATCTAAAGATATAAATACCGGAGACAGCATCGCAGTGGATGGTGTCTGTTTGACGGTTGTCAAACACGATAAAGATTCGTTCACCGCAGATATATCAAAAGAAACAATCAATCTAACTACAATAGGCGAACTCAAAATCGACTCCAAGGTAAATCTGGAATGGTCATTGACCCCTTCTACACCAATGGGTGGTCATATAGTAACTGGTCATATAGACGGTGATGGTATTATAAGAAAGAAGGAAGTTGAAGGAGGCAATGCAGAGTTAGAGGTGCTGCCACCCCCAGAGGTCATGGGGCAGATAGTTAAGAAAGGTTCTGTAGCCATAGACGGCATAAGCCTTACGATTGCAGAGACATTTAAAGATAAATTCAGGGTTGTGCTTATTCCTCATACATTAAACAATACTACTCTCTCATTTAAAGGCCCTGGTGACAGGCTTAATATAGAGACCGATATTATCGCTAAATATGTGGAGAGGTTTCTAGGGTCATATAAAGGCGGAAAGGTTACAGAAGAGTTCTTGATGGAGCATGGTTTTAAGTAGAGGGTATTGCGTGGTTCGTAGTTCGTGTATCGTGAATAGTGAATCGAATCACTAACCACGAATCACGAACGACGGTTTTTTGTAACTCAAAGATTGGGAGATACAGCGATGTCTATTGAGAGGATTGAAGACGCACTTAAGGATATAAAGGAAGGCAGGATGGTAATCATTGTCGATGATGAGGACAGGGAGAATGAGGGTGACCTCTGCATTGCTGCCGAGAAAGTTACGCCTGAGGCTATAAATTTCATGGCCAGGCATGCAAGAGGTCTTATCTGCCTAGCACTTACAAATGAGAGGGCAGATGAACTAAACCTGCCCCCGATGGTTGAAGAGAATACATCGTTATATAGGACGGCCTTTACCGTATCAATAGATGCCAGAAGGGATATAACAACAGGGATATCCGCGGCGGACAGGGCAAGGACAATACTCACTGCTATAGACGATAATACAAGACCGGATGACCTTGTAAGACCTGGTCATATATTCCCACTCAGGGCCTGTAAGGGCGGTGTTCTAGTCAGGACAGGCCAGACAGAGGGTTCGGTAGACCTTACGAGACTTGCAGGGCTCAAGCCTGTAGGGGTTATATGTGAGATAATGAAAGACGATGGGACTATGGCAAGGATACCCGATCTTGAGGCTATGGCCAAGACCCATGGCTTGAGGATAGTAACGATAGCCGATATTATAGAATATAGGCTTAAGAAGGACCGGCTCGTACAGAGGATAGCCGAGGTATCTTTACCTACAAGATATGGTGGGGAATTTACCGCTATTGCATATAAAAATGATGTAGATACACATGAACATCTTGCGCTGGTTAAGGGTGAGATAGGCCCCGATGAACCCGTATTGGTTAGGGTACACTCAGAGTGTCTGACAGGGGATGTCCTCGGTTCGGAAAGATGCGATTGTGGCGACCAGTTAAGAGGCGCAATGCGCATGATAGAGAAGGTAGAAAAGGGTATACTCCTCTATATGCATCAGGAAGGAAGGGGTATAGGTCTCGGAAACAAACTTAGGGCCTATGAACTGCAGGATCAAGGCTTCGATACCGTTGAGGCAAATGAGAAACTAGGCTTTAAGGCTGACCTGAGGGATTATGGGATAGGGGCTCAGATCCTCCTGGACCTTGGTGTGAAGAAGATGCGCCTGATAACCAATAATCCAAGAAAGATAGTTGGGCTTGAGGGATATGGCCTGGATGTGGTTGAGAGGGTTCCGATAGAAGTCAGGGCTCATATAAAAAACGCGGAGTACCTGAGGATAAAGAAAGAAAAGATGGGTCATATGATATCCAACCTGAATACGAAGCAAAAATAGGGGCTTATAGGATATTTCTAAGTATCATACTTAAATTATTGAATATTGGCGAATAAAAAAACCGTCGTTCGTGATTCGTGGTTCGTGGTTCGATTTACGATACACGATACACGATTCACGACCAGGGGGGACTATCCCCCACTGCGTTACTAAAGAAGGGAGGTTATATGGCCAATCTATTAGAAGGAGTTTTATCTGCAAAGGGGCTGAAGTTTGCACTCCTTGTAAGCAGATTTAATGAATTTATAAGTACCAGATTGAAAGAGAGTGCCCTGGATGTACTTACAAGGAGCGGTGCCAGCGAGAAGGATATTGATCTTATTATGCTCCCCGGTTCATTCGAAATGCCTCTGATAGCAAAGGTTATGGCAAGGAGCGGTAAATATGATGCCATTATATGCCTTGGGGCGATAATACGCGGTACTACACCGCACTTCGAATATATTGCGAGTGAGGCGGCAAAGGGGATCGCAAAGGTATCACTTGACGAAGAACTGCCCGTTGCTTTCGGCATTATTACGGCCGATAACATTGAGCAGGCCATAGAAAGAGCTGGAATCAAGTTGGGGACCAAAGGCAGGGATGCGGCTCTTACGGCTATAGAGATGGCAAACCTTTTGAGGACTATCGGTAAGAAAGGTGTATAAGGTTGAGGACCAGGAGTAAAGCCAGAGAGGCGGCCCTGCAGACACTATATAAGCTGGATATGATGGGCGGGGATATCAATAAAATAATAGAAAAAGTTAAGGATGGGTTGGAGATAAACAATAGTGGGAAGGAGTTTTACGAGTCCCTTGTGAGGGGGATCAGGGATAATATTAATGAAATAGACAGGCTGATAGAAGAGTTTTCAGAGAATTGGTCGATTAGTAGGATGGCTGTAGTAGACAAAAATATCTTAAGGCTGGCAATGTTTGAGCTGCGCCTGTCCACGGGGACGCCATATAAGGTGATAATAAATGAATCCATTGAATTGGCAAAGAGGTTCGGTTCAGAGGATTCAGGTGCGTTTGTTAACGGTATACTCGATAGAGTTGCACATAAAGCAGGCCTAAAACAGGTTTAAGGCTCAAAGCTAAAAGTTGCAGGGCGGAAAGGAAAATACCTGGAGCCTGGGGCTTGAATCAAAGGAGCTTGTAGAATTTTGCATTGCACACGACGCATTACGGTATTTAAGGTGAGTTTTATTGAAGGTTAAACTCTTAGATCTCAGGCCACAATATCAATTTATAAGAGATGATCTGCTTAAAGGGATACAGAATGTCTGTGATGCACAATCCTTTATCCTTGGAGAGAACGTCAGGAAGCTCGAAGAGGAGATAGCAGATTACTGCAATGCCAGGTATGCTGTTGGTGTTGCATCAGGATCGGATGCTATCCTTCTCTCACTTATGGCCATCGGCGTTGGACCCGGGGACAGGGTTATAACAATACCTTATACATTCTTCGCTACCGTAAGCTCTATTGTCAGGCTTGGGGCAACCCCTATCTTTATTGATATAGAACCTGAAACATACAATATAGATCCAAACGGACTTGAGCATCATATTAGAAAAATCTCAAACCGCAAATCTCATCTTTCAACCCTCAAAGCTATAATCCCGGTCCACCTCTTTGGTCAATGTGCCGATATGGAACCGATATTGTCTATTGCCCGAAGGTATGGATTAAGGGTAGTAGAGGATGCGGCACAGGCCATAGGGGCTGAATATAAAGGTAAAAAAGCGGGTTCAATGGGAGATGCCGGATGCCTTTCCTTTTATCCGTCGAAGAATCTTGGTGGATTTGGCGACGGTGGAATGGTTCTAGTTCAAAGCAAGGAACTTGAAGAGAGGATGAAGGTGTTGAGGGTTCATGGCAGCAAGTCAAAGTATTATCACAAGTATGTAGGGATAAATAGCAGGTTAGATGAGATACAGGCGGCAATTTTGAGGATAAAACTTAAGTATCTTGCCAAATGGGAGAAACGGAGAATAGCTAATGCCAGGAGATACAATCAACTATTCAAGGAATCAGGACTTTTAGGTACAGTCTCAATTCCAAGGGTATATCCACATAATCTTTCCGTTTTCAATCAATATGTGGTGAGGGTTGAAAGGAGAGACGCCTTGAGGACTCATCTTGCAAAATCGGGTATTGGGACTGAGATATATTATCCAGTTCCACTTCACCTACAACGATGCTTTAAGGGGCTTGGTTATAAGAGGGGAGACTTTCCTGTATCTGAGAAGGCCGCCAGGGAGACTATAGCCCTGCCGATATACCCTGAACTTACGGAAGTTGAACAGAGGTATGTCGTCTCAAAGATTGGCAAATTTTACACTTAATATTTTCCTTAAAGTGGAAGTTTAAGGAAAATCATACATAACGTCATAACCAAAGGATTATGAACAAACGTATACTCGTTACAGGAGGGGCGGGGTTTATAGGTTCCCATCTCTGTGAACGGCTCTTAAATGATGGGCATGATGTCCTCTGTATGGATAACTTCTTCACTGGGCGTAAGGAGAATATCGTTCATCTTATGGGAGACAGAGGCCTTGAACTGCTAAGACACGACATAACGCAACCTATCCTTCTGGAGGTAGATCAGATATACAACCTTGCATGCCCAGCTTCGCCAATTCATTATCAATATAATCCGGTAAAGACTATCAAGACCAATATAATGGGTACATTAAATATGCTCGGCCTTGCAAAGAGGGTAAGGGCGAGGATACTTCAGGCCTCAACATCGGAGGTTTATGGAGACCCGCAGGTTCATCCCCAGAGAGAAGACTACTGGGGGAATGTAAACCCCATCGGACCACGGGCCTGTTATGATGAAGGGAAACGGTGTGCCGAGACGCTGATGTTCTCATATCATAATCAGAATAATGTAGATATAAGAGTAGTAAGGATATTCAACACATATGGTCCAAGGATGCTTGAAGATGACGGCAGGGTTGTAAGCAACTTTATCGTTCAGGCATTGGGGGGAAAGGATATTACGGTATACGGTGATGGAAGTCAAACACGCTCTTTCTGCTATATAGATGACCTTGTGGATGCTTTAGTTAAGATGATGGAACAGGATGGAGTTATAGGACCCTTAAATCTGGGCAACCCCGAGGAGTTTACCATACTTGAACTTGCCACCAGGATTAAGGATATAACCGGCAGCAAATCCAAGTTGGTATACAAGCCCCTGCCGGAGGATGACCCCGTTCAAAGGCAGCCGGATATTGAACTTGCAATAAAGGAACTTGATTGGAGGCCCAGTGTGGGCATTGAGGATGGTTTGGCTAGGACTATAGATTACTTCAAAAAGAGGCTGACAAAATGAATCTAAAAAATTTTGTTTCGTTCATGAAAAGATTGAGTTAGGTGGTTCAAATATTGAAATAATGCCCATACGTTCTCTAAGTGAAATGATTACACAGATTACAATCAGATTAAGCCGATTAAAAACATTTAGAAATCAAGGGATTAAAAACTGTGTAATCTTTTAAAAAATCGGTGTAATCAGCCCCTCTCAGGGACGCAAACTTCATCAAGAGTGATTGAGACATACATGCTGTTAGAAATGATGCGATTAGCAAGAGCATCAGGAT
>JAUXIU010000095.1 GCA_030620895.1 Deltaproteobacteria bacterium | reverse complement strand
TTTGTTGAGGTTGATAACAGAAGGCGCTTTGTGGTTGTGCAGATAGCAGGTTTAATCGCGAGGAGAATTGTCTGTTATGCAAAGAAAGGCGAATATGTTGAAAAGGGAAATAGGTTTGGGATAATACGATTTGGCTCAAGACTTGATGTTTATCTCCCACTGAACTGTTTAATAAAGGTTAAAATTGGAGACAAGGTAAAGGCGGGTAGTTCCGTGCTCGGATCATGGAGTGTGTGAGTTATGTTTGATAATGAGATAGAAGGGTCAGCAAGGGATAGAGGCAGGGGTAAGGGCAAGAGAGTCAAAAAAGGTGTATATATACTTCCTAACCTCATTACATCTGCAAGCCTCTTTGCAGGGTTCTATTCCATAATTGCCTGTATTGACGGTAAGTTTGAGAGGGCGGCGATAGCCATACTTATCTCTGCTGTCCTTGATGGTCTCGATGGGAGGGTGGCAAGACTCACGAAGACGAGTAGTAAATTTGGGTTTGAATATGATTCCTTAGCAGATCTTGTTGCTTTTGGACTTGCTCCAGGGGTTTTAATATTTATATGGGCATTAAAACCATTTGGAAGATATGGCTGGTTAGCAGCTTTTCTTTATGTGGTGTGTGGTGCCTTAAGACTTGCAAGGTTTAACGTCCAGGTAACTACGGTGGAGAGCAGGGCGTTTAAAGGCTTACCTATACCTGCTGCGGCAAGTCTGGTTGCGTCAACTGTTTTGTTTTTCTTCTATATGGGGCAGGAGGAGACTACAAAACATATTACCGTTCTTATTCTTGTTTATTCTCTGGCCTTTCTGATGGTCAGTAATGTGAAATATTACAGTTTCAAGGAACTTGACCTTTCGAGAAGGATGCCGTTCCGTTTCCTCGTGGGCTTTATACTTGTTTTAATAGTTGTGGCAGCAGAGCCATCTGTCATGTTGTTTTTCTTGACATTCTGCTATGTCATCTCAGGTCCTGTTACAATACTATTTCATAGAAAAAAGAGTATGGTGACGCAAGCCGGTAATGCCAGGCAAAAGGAAAAGAAACCAAGAATAGATAGGTTGAAAAATGAGTGAGTACGTTAAGATATTTGATACGACTCTGAGGGACGGGGAGCAGTCCCCAGGGGCATCAATGAATGTAGAAGAAAAACTGACAATAGCCCGTCAGCTTGCCAAACTTGGTGTTGATGTAATAGAGGCTGGTTTTGCTTTCAGTTCACCTGGAGATTTTGAGGCTATACAGAGGATCTCAAATGAGGTGGAGGGCCCTGTAATCTGTAGCCTTGCAAGAGCTAAACCAGAGGACATCGACAGGGCATGGGATGCATTAAAGGGAGCTCCTAGGCCTAGGATACATACCTTTATATCTACTTCGGATATACATCTAACGTACCAGTTCAGGATTACCAGGGATGAGGCACTCAAGAGGGCAGTTGATATGGTTGGGATGGCCAAAGGATATGTAGATGATGTAGAATTTTCTCCGATGGATGCATCAAGAAGCGAGCCTTCTTACCTCTATGAGGTTATTGAGGCGGTAATAAAGGCAGGTGCTACAACTGTAAATATCCCTGATACCGTTGGGTACGCCATACCACATGAATTCGGAGTGCTTATTAATGATATAAAGATGAAGGTTCCCAATATTGGGAAGGCAGTAATCTCAACACACTGTCATAATGACCTTGGACTAGCGGTGGCAAATTCTCTCTCTGCAGTGGTGAACGGTGCCAGGCAGATTGAGTGCACTATTAATGGCATTGGAGAACGTGCAGGGAACGCTTCCTTGGAAGAAGTAGTTATGATATTGAAGACCAGGAAAGATGCAATGGATCTGGATACAAGGATAGTTACAGAGAATATATACCCCACCAGTAGGCTTGTGAGTAGTATTACAGGAATCATACTTCAACCTAATAAGGCCATTGTTGGTGATAATGCATTTGCACACGAGTCAGGTATACACCAGGACGGGTTACTTAAGGATAAGATGACATATGAGATTATGAAACCAGAATCTATAGGCATTTCTCAGTCTACCCTTGTTTTAGGCAAACATTCCGGACGTCATGCATTCAGGGAAAGGCTTAAAGAGCTTGGCTATGACCTTAAAGATGATAGTCTTAATAAAGCATTTGAGAGGTTTAAGGTTCTAGCCGATCAAAAAAAAGAGGTCTTTGATGAGGATATAGAGGCTATTGTAGCAGATGAGGTTTTAAGGATAGAGCTTCAAGAAAAGTACAAACTGATAAATTTAAACGTTTGTAGTGGTACAGAGGTTGTGCCCACAGCTGAATTGGAAATCATGGTGGGGAAGAAGTGTATTAAAGAGAAGGGGCAGGGAGATGGACCGGTGGATGCAGTCTATAAGACAATAGCTACAATTACAAAGACAAAGAGTATCCTTATGAAATATTCTGTCAATGCGATAACGGGCGGAACAGATGCTCAGGGTGAGGTTACTGTTAGGCTTCGAGAAGGCGACCATATAGTATTAGGTCAGGGCGCTCATACGGATATAATAGTGGCCAGTGCAAAGGCATATATAAATGCCCTGAATAAACTCGAATATAAAAAGATGAAGAGAAAAGAGAGGCTGATATAATGCCCATGACGATAACCGAAAAGATACTTGCAAAACACGCTGGTTTGAGAGAGGTGCACCCAGGGCAGTTTATAAATGCCAGGGTAGATATAGCACTTGGTAACGACATTACAGCGCCCATTGCGATAAAGGAATTCAGGAATTTAGGAGCAAAAAAGGTCTTTAATAGGAATAGGGTTGTACTTGTTCCCGATCATTTTACGCCGAATAAAGATATCAAGTCTGCGGAGCAGTGTAAGATAATTCGTAATTTTGCAAGAGAGCAGAAGCTGACCCATTACTACGATGGGGGAGATGTGGGTGTAGAGCATGCCCTTTTACCCGAGAAGGGTGTAGTTGTGCCTGGTGATCTTGTAATAGGTGCAGATAGTCATACATGCACCTATGGTGCAATGGGGGCCTTTTCAACAGGAGTTGGATCTACAGATCTAGCTGCTGTAATGATAACCGGTGAGTTGTGGTTCAGGGTGCCTGAGTCTATGAAGTTCGTATTAAAAGGTAGGCTCAATAAGTGGGTATATGGAAAGGATCTGATCCTCCGTATAATTGGTGACATCGGTGTTGATGGTGCACTTTATAAGGCTATGGAGTTTTGTGGTCCTACTATTAATAAACTATCTATGGATAGTCGTTTTTCTCTCTGTAACATGGCAGTAGAGGCAGGAGGTAAGAACGGGATTATTTCCCCTGACAATACTACAGAGGCCTATATTGCTAAAAGGGCAGAGCGGAGATATAAGGTATATAAAAGTGATAGGGATGCCGTCTATGGTGATGTAAGGGAGTATGACTGTTCTGAAATAAAACCCCAGGTGGCATTTCCACATCTTCCTGAAAATACCAGGAATATTACCGATGTCGGTAATATTCCTATTGATCAGGTTGTTATAGGGTCATGCACAAATGGGAGGATGGAAGATATGAGGGTTTCCGCAAGGATTCTAAGAGGGAAGAAGGTTCCTTCCCATATGAGGCTAATAATAATACCCGCTACGCCGCTTATATATAAGCAGTCTATGAAAGAAGGCCTCTTCGATATTTTTCTAGGAGCAGGAGCGATCATAAGTCCACCCACATGTGGTCCATGTCTTGGTGGTCATATGGGCATACTTGCAGAAGGTGAAAGGGCGTTAGCGACTACAAATAGGAACTTTGTAGGCAGGATGGGGCATCCAAAGAGTGAGGTCTACCTTGCAAATCCTGCAGTAGCTGCTGCTACTGCTGTTAAGGGCAGAATTGCACATCCTGATGAGGTAGTAGGGAAAAGGTAATGGTTTACATGGTTGACATGGTTTGCTGTGTTTACCTGGTTTACATTGTTTGATTTGTTTGCTTTGTTCAGTTTTTTAAAACCATGTGAACCATACAAACTATGTTAACCATGCAAACCATGTCAACAATGTAAACCAGGCAAACAATGTAGACAAACAGGTGCTAGATATATGGAAATTAAAGGCAAGGTCTGGAAATTCGGAAAAGATATCGATACAGATAGAATAATACCTGCCAGATATCTTAATATCTCAGACCCGAAAGAGCTCGCAAGACACTGTATGGAAGATGACGATCCTGAATTTGCTAAAAAGGTAAAGTCTGGAGATATCATTGTAGCTGATAAAAACTTTGGCTGTGGCTCATCAAGGGAGCATGCCCCGATTGCAATAAAGGCAAGTGGGATTTCATGTGTTATAGCCAGGAGTTTTGCAAGGATATTTTATAGAAACGCCTTTAATATGGGACTACCGATACTGGAGTGCGATGAGGCAGTGGGCTCTGTTTCTGAAGGAGATATCTTAAAGGTAGATATTAGAAAAGGTGTGATAAATAATATCACACGGAATGAGAAATACCATGCTCAGCCGATACCGCCCTTTATGCAGGAGCTTATTAATGAGGGGGGTTTAATGAAGTGGATTAAACGAAGATTGACGACTTCGTAAAAAGCCGGGTACCCTCTGGGTGTGCTGTGTTGCGCTGCATCCTTCGTCATTGCAGCGTAGCTATAAGTACGCCTCACTCCTCAGGATTTGCGCGTCTTGCATATGAACAGTATGCACGCCGTAAGCCCCGCCTTATAGGCGGGATCAAGGCGTGCTAATGTAATGGAAACTTCCTTGCTGTCAAGATGCCCCGCCCTGTGGACGGGGTATCTTCACTTTTTACAAAGCCGTC
>JAUXIU010000005.1 GCA_030620895.1 Deltaproteobacteria bacterium | reverse complement strand
GCATTCGGGCAGGATCAATCGCCTTCGAGTGATTCGTGTATTGATCGTAATTCCACTCTTCTGTGCCCTCTTTATTTTTTTGCCCGCCGGGACAATAAGATGGGTAAGGGGCTGGCTCTTTATTATTATCTTTTTTTCCTCAGAAAGCCTGTCTGCATATTATTTATGGCAGAATATCCAGAACTCTCTGTTCCCTTTAGTCCCTTTTATGGGTGATTCAAAAAAACCTTTTACATCAAGACCAAGCCCATCTACAAAGGTTTTTATCTTTTCTATTACCATCTTATGTTTCTCCGGATCCCTTACAATACCGCCCTTTCCCACCTGCCCCCTGCCTACCTCAAACTGTGGTTTAATAAGTGCCAAAATGCAGCCGCACTTATTCAAAAATTCACGTGCCTTTGGTATTACTTTATCCAGAGATATAAAAGAAACATCGATGACAGCAAGGTCTACAGGTTCGGGTATCTCTTCAAAGCCAAGATACCTGATATTTCTGCCTTCAAGAACCTCTACCCGGCGATCGTTTCTAATCTTCCAGTCCAGAAGACCTGTACCAACATCCACAGCGAAGACCTTTTCTGCGCCCCTCTTTAATAGACAGTCCGTAAAGCCTCCTGTAGACGAGCCAATATCAATAATAACCATCCCTTTAACGTTTATCCCAAAGTGGTTCAAAGCACCCTCCAGTTTTATACCACCTCTGCTTACATAGGGTAATTTCTTTTTTAAAGATATTGAGGCATTGATTGGAATAGCTGTCCCTGGCTTTTCAACCACCATCCCATCGACAATAACCTCACCAGCCATTATCAAGGCCCTGCTTCTTTCTCTGCTGCTTATAAATCCTCTTTCTACAAGTAGTTTATCGATGCGCCCTTTTCTCTCTTTCGGCATTGTCCCAGCATCTCTCTTATCTTTTTTTCTATACCATCGGCATCTAGGCCAACGAGTCTTCTCAACTCCTTCTGTGTACCATGCTCAACGAACATATCAGGCACACCCATGCGGCTTATATCACATCTTATCCCATTCTCCTCAAGGAGCTCGAGGACGGCGCTTCCAAATCCACCTTGCAGGACATTCTCTTCAACGGTAAGGAGTTTGCTCTGCTGTGAACCAAGCCTAACTATAAGTTCTTCATCCAGTGGCTTTATAAAGCGGCAATTAATTACTCCTATCCTGACACTCATTTCTTTCTCAATTTTTTCTACTGCTTCAATAGATGGATGAACCATTGTTCCAGTCGCAAGGATATTCAATTCTTCACCCTCTCTTATAACCTCTGCCTTACCCATCGGCAATTCTTTTATAGATGAAGAGGCATCCTTCCCAAGACTTTCACCTCTCGGATATCTTATAACGGCAGGTCTCTTCATATTAATAGCGGTAAGGAGGAGATTTTTAAGCTCATTCTCATCCTTGGGGGCCATAATAACTATATTCGGTATATGCCTTAGATAAGATATATCGAAGAGACCGTGGTGAGTGGAACCATCCTGCCCAACTATACCGGCCCTATCCAGCGCAATAACAACAGGGAGATCCTGGAGACAGACATCGTGTAGAACCTCATCATACGCCCGTTGCAAGAAGGTTGAGTATATCGCAGTAACAGGTATGAAGCCCTTTCTGGCAAGGCCTGCCGCAAATGTAATAGCATGCTGCTCTGCTATACCAACGTCAAAGAACCTATCTGGAAATTTACCAGAAAAAGCATTTAGTCCGGTTCCTTCTGGCATGGCGGCCGTTATTGCAACCACCCTTTCATCTCGTTCGGCAATCTCTAATAATGCCTCGCTGAAGATATCTGTATATGTTGCTTTTTTTGATCTTCTAGGTTTACCCGTCTTGCTATCAAAAGGCCCTATTCCATGAAACATCGACGGCTCTTCCTCCGCAAAACTATACCCCTTTCCTTTCTTCGTAAGTACATGGATAAGAATCGGCCCTTCCAGTTCGAGGGTATCTGAAAAGATGTTTATAAGCGCATCGATATCATGACCATCTATCGGTCCGATATAATGAAACCCCAAACCTTCAAAGATCATACCAGGCGTAAGTAGCGTAATAAGTGAATCCTCAGCCTTTTTGGCAATTGTGATGAGTCTATCACCAACAAGGGGAATTGAGTTAAAGAAGCTCTCGACCTCCTTCTTCAACCTCGTTGCAAACCTGCCTGTAATCTTTCTGCTTAAGAATGACGAAAGTGCTCCCACATTCCTTGATATGCTCATTTCATTATCATTGAGTATAACAACCAAGTTTCTCTTCAGATGGCCCGCCTGGTTCAGGCCTTCAAATGCAAGACCTGCCGTCATCGAACCATCACCTATAATTGATATAACCTTATTTGAACTCTTTGAGAGATCCCTCGCCACTGCCATACCCAGAGCGGCAGATATAGAAGTAGATGAATGGCCAACCCCGAAAGCATCGTATGGGCTCTCAGAGGGCCTCGGAAATCCGCTTATACCTCCCAACTGTCTCAACCTCTGAAACGCCTCTTTCCTCCCTGTAAGTATCTTATGTGCATAGGCCTGGTGACCTACATCCCATATAATATCGTCCTCAGGGGCGTTGAAGCTATAGTGAACTGCAACAGCCAGTTCAACAGCACCCAGGCTGGAGGCAAGATGTCCTCCTGTTTTAGATACAGTACTAATAATTGTCTCTCTTATTTCAGACGCCAGAAGAGGTAGCGCCTCTTGTGGCAATCTCTTGAAATCCTCAAGACAATTTATACTGTTAAGCAGCTTTTCCATTACCACATCACCCTTTATCTCTTCCTTTTCACAATGTATCGTGCAATCTCCTTCAAGGGCTCCGCCTTGCCATCAAAAACCTCTAATGCCGATACCCCCTTCTCTGCCAGCTCCTCGGCCCTTTTTCTTGAGTCCTTCATACCTATAATAGCGGGATAGGTTGCCTTGCCCTTTCTGGCGTCACCTCCAATATTCTTACCCATCAACTTTGTAACGCCCTCAACATCCAGTATGTCATCAGCTATCTGAAAGGCAAGCCCCACTGCATCCCCATATTTAGTAAGGGCTTCAAGCTCTTTCCCATCTGCTCCGGAAATTATAGCTCCACATCTTACAGCAGCTCGAATCAGTAAGCCTGTCTTGTGAATATGTATAAATTCAAGGACGGGAAAGGTAATATCCCTACCCTCGGATTCTATATCTACCACCTGCCCCCCCACCATACCAAAAGAACCTGCAGCCCTTGTCAGTTCCTTGATACTCATAATTTTATGGAAGGACCTGCCTGAGGTTTTACAGGCAATCATATCAAACGCAAGTGTCAGCAAAGCATCACCGGCAAGAATAGCAGTAGCCTCCCCAAAGGCCTTGTGGCAGGTTGGTTTGCCCCTTCTCAGGTCATCATTGTCCATAGCTGGAAGATCGTCATGAATAAGGGAGTATGTATGAATCAATTCAACTGCACACGCAACCCCTGTCACATCAGCAGACTCATTACCAATAGCGTCCGCAGCAGCCATAACCATAATAGGTCTCAACCTCTTACCTCCTGTAAAGACACTATATCGCATTGCCTTGTGAAGTGTCTGGGGGAATTCGTCCTCACCCGGTAGGAAAGCATCAAGGGCCTTATCTATCAAGACCGTCTTATCTCTAATATATTCTTCTACATCCAATTCAATTCTTCGTCTAAGGCTTACTCTTAGGACCTCCATGGATAAATGGCTCTGTCTTCAAATCACCATCCCTTTTCACGAGTATCTCAACACTCCTTTCCGCATCTTCTAATATCTTGCTGCTAAGACGGGAGAGCTTAACACCCTCCTCGAATACCTTTAGTGCCTCTTCGATAGAGAGTCTTCCCTCTTCAAGGGTTTCAACTATCTCCTCCAGTCTCTTTATGGCGCTGTCAAACTTTATCTTTTTCATAGACCTTACAGAACAGTTCTCCCCTACAAAGCACCACATTGATATCCTCTCCAATTGAGACCTCTTCTGCCTCTTTTATAACGGTATATGACGGTATCTTCCTTGCTATGCTGTAACCCCTGCCTAATATACCCAGCGGGCTCAAACCATTTAATCTTGATGTAATGGCCTGAAGATCCTTCCTGGCTGAAGTCAGAATATATGATACTGAAAGATTTAGCCTGTCCATAATGTCGTCCAGTCTCTGTCTCAGATCCCCAAGCCTCCTTCTAGGATCAATAAGGTTCTTTTCTACTCTGTGTAGTTCAACCCACTTTTCACCAATAAGTCTCATAAGTGCTGATCTTATTCTCCGTGTAAGACCGGCAAAATGTACCGTAAACTCCTCTTTTGATTTCACAACAATCTCTGCCGCGGCAGACGGTGTAGGTACCCTAAGGTCTGCAACCATATCTGCTAGAGTATAGTCTATTTCATGACCAACAGCGGATATCACAGGAACCCTTGATTTATATATACTTCTGGCCACTATCTCTTCATTAAACGCCCATAGATCCTCCACAGATCCGCCACCCCTCCCTACAATTATCACATCTACATCCTCATAATTATTCAGTTCTCTTATCCCCTCAGCCACTTCCCCGGCAGCATCCACACCCTGAACCTTGACAGGATAAAGGAGAAGACCTATATTCGAAAATCTCCTTTCTAATATATTCAAGATATCCCTTATTGCAGCACCTGTGGGAGATGTTACGATACCAATCTTTCTTGGCAATACAGGAAGAGTCCTTTTTCTCGTCTCATCGAAATAACCATCTTTAGCAAGTCTCTTTTTCAGCTGTTCCAATCCATACTGGCGTGCACCTATTCCCTTCGGTTCCATATAATCTACGATTAACTGATACTCTCCTCTCTCTGTATAGACACTAATCATGCCCCTGCATATAACATGGATTCCGTCATGAGGACTAAATCTTATACAATTCATCTGGCTTTTGAAGATCACTCCCCTTAATTGTGCACCTTCATCCTTTATTGTAAAATAGCTGTGCCCGGATGCCGATGTTCTGAAATTTGATATTTCACCCTCCAACCAAATATAGTAAAATTTGGCTTCCAGGATACTCTTTATTTTAATTGTAAGTTCTGAGACTGTCAGGATCCTCTTTTGAAGATAATGCATATGGGAAGGATAGCAGAATTCACCTCTAATTACAAGGAACTCCATGATTTTAGATGAGTATTTCCTATTTTTACTGCAAAAAAAACCCCCGATATTATAATATCGGGGGCCGGTATCCATAGAAATGCTAAGGTTTCCTTACATCAGTCGCCTGTGGCCCCTTCGGACCTTCAGTCACCTCAAACTCAACTTCGTCACCTTCTTTAAGAGTCTTAAACCCTTCTCCAGTAATAGCTGAGTAATGAACAAAGATATCATCTCCTGAGTCAGTTTCAATGAAACCGTAACCCTTGGTATCATTGAACCACTTCACCTTACCCTTTGCCATTCTTTACCTCCTTCATTTTTGATTTACTATACAAAAAAAGCCATGGAGATGAATATAAAAACCTCCACGGCCTTATTTAATTCATTCAACAAAAAAACAGTAACGACAAAACTTAAGCATCTTCATTTTCAAATAAATCCTGCACAATATAAAACATATTTATAATACTGTCAAGCTTTTTATCCTTAATTTCTTCTATTTTTCCGGCATCCAGTTTTTACTTCTATTATCCAATTTAATCAATAAGTTCCGAAACCTTAACAACCTCTATGCCCTCCTCCTTGAACCTTGGGATCATCTCCTGGATAGCCTTGAAAGTAACATCGTAAGGATGACCGATAGCAATAGCCTTACCATCACGTTTTGCAACTCTAATTAGTTCATCTACCTTATCCTTGATGTAAACCATATCCTGTTCATTATCCAGGAAAATCTTCCTCACTGCCGTCTTGATACCCATCTCCTTTGCTAATTCATACCCCCTGGAATTTGTCGTCGTCCTGCTATCCAAATAGAAGAGATTACCCCTTTTCTTTATAACCTCCAGCGCTACCTTTAGTAACCTTTCGTCCTCTGTAAACCTTGACCCCATATGATTATTTACACCATCTATATATGGAACTGCATCGATATTATTTTCTACTTGGGTTATTACCTCCTCTTTTGTCATCCTTGTCAATAATACCCCTTTACCAGGATCATTAGTAAGCATATCCTGCGGCTCCATCGGCATATGGAGGAGCACTTCCCCTCCTTTGGCTTTTGCTTCTTCAGCAACCTCTTCTGAATACGAAAGATAAGGCAGAACCGCTACGCTTATAGGGATATTGATCTCAAGAAGCAGTCTCAAGCTATCCATATCCCGGCCCATATCATCGATTACTATCGCAACTCTTGCTTTCCTTATTCCTGGTAAAGATACTGGCGGCAAACCCTCTACCTTCGCAACCTTTTTTGAACCTATCTCTTCTTCAACCTTTCCATGCTCTGGCACAGTACCAAAAAAATCGATTACCTGTTTATAAAAACCGGACTTCACCGCTGCAAACAACAAGAGTACAAATGCTATCCCAAGAATAAGTAAAAGCTTTTTCTCTATAGACCTCCTTTCGCCTCTTGCCCCCTTTTTCATATGTTACATGAGCTTACTTACGGTCCCCTTAAATATATACCAGCTCTTAAGGTAATCCAATGCCCTCTTCAACTGGATGTCCTCCACATCTTTACCAAGGGATCCTTCATTAACCCTTATCTTCTTTTTATGTTCATCTAAATCCTTGCCCTCCGCTTCTAAGTGCCCGGCAAGATCCTTCTCTTTTATATGCCTAATTTCTTCTCCGACAATAATATCAGGCTCTATACCCTTAGCCTGAATAGCCTTCCCCGAAGGTGTGTAATACTTCGATGTGGTAAGTTTTATGGCAGTACCGTCAGAGAGTGGAATGATCGTCTGCACAGATCCCTTGCCAAATGTCTGTGTACCCAATATAATAGCTCTATTCTGGTCCTGTAATGCCCCTGCAACGATTTCAGAAGCGCTTGCACTACCTCCATTAACAAGGACAATGACAGGATAGTCAGGATGGGTTCCTTCTTCCTTTGCCTCAAACTTCATATCCTGATTTACTACCCTGCCCTTGGTATATACTATCAAACCAGAAGTGAGAAACTTGTCTGCAACTTCAACGGCCTTGGTCAATAAACCACCAGGATCGTTCCTTAAATCGAGTATCAGTCCCTTGAGCCTCCCATCTCTTGATCCTAGTTTCTTCAACGCCTCCTCCACCTCACTTGACGTCTTCTCCTTGAATTGGGCTATACGGATATAACCAAAACCATCCTCGAGTTCCCTGAATTTAACGCTTTTAATTTTTATTACATCCCTTGTAATTGTATAAGGCTGCGGGTTCTTGAACCCTTTCCTCATTATGGATATGGTAATATCAGTTCCTCTTTTCCCCCTCATAAGTTTTACAGCATCAAAGAGGGTCATACCTTTTGTAAATTTATCCTCTATCTTGATTATCTTATCGCCTGCCTTTATTCCAGCCCTGAACGCAGGTGTATCTTCTAATGGTGCAATAACAGTTAACATTTCGTCCCTTATACCAATCTCTATGCCTATGCCACCGAAACTCCCTCTGGTTTCTACCTGCATCTCCTTGTAGTTCTCGGGGGTCATGAAGGATGAATGGGGATCAAGCCCCTGTAACATCCCCCTTATGGCACTGTATATTATCTCCTCCGATTCAACATCTTCTGCATAATTTCTCTGAACTATAGATACCACATCTGTAAATATCTTAAGTTTCTCATATGTTTGAGGGGGTACAGTTGAGCCAATTGGAGAAATCGCCCAGAAAAGCACACCAACAGTCCCTACAACCAATGCAATCCACCTTACCATATTTCTTTTATATCTAAACATATGCCTCTGCCTCCTAATGTTACATTATACCTTATTACACAAATTATTCAATAATGATTTTAAAGATTTGAGTTTTTTTATGAATTTTTCCGTAAGGGCTTACCAGCAACTATCTATTGGCAATCCATCCCATCGGGTCCCTTGGTATTCCATTCTGCCTTACCTCAAAATAGAGCCCAGGACCTTTTAGAGAACCAGTATCACCTACAAGTGCTACAACATCACCAACCTCAACCCTGGAATCTATCCCCTTCAATATCTTTGAAAGATGAGCGAATAATGTATAGAAGCCACCCCCGTGGTCGACGATAAGTACTTGCCCATAACCCTTGAGCCAATCAGTATATATTACTTTACCCTCGTACACCGATTTAACCTCTGCCTCTAAAGTGGCCTTTATAAATATTCCGTTGCTAAAAGTAATAGTTTTAAACTTTGGATGTTTAACTTTACCGTAGTACGAAACCACATTGCCTTTTACCGGCATTGGTAATACACCTCGCTTTGCAGCAAAGCCAACCGCACTATCCTTAAGTCGTTCTTTTCCCTTAAAGTCGGATATTATCTTCTGGAGCTCTTTAGATGCCTCTTCAAGCTCTTTTATAGCTCTAAGTCGATATTTCTTCTCTCTCCTTATATTTACCAGCAGAGTGAGCCTCTTCTTCTTCTCGAGCTTTGTATCTTTTAACTTCTTTATCTTTGCCTTTTTCAGTGAGGTTTTATCAGACTGAAGTTTTTTGAGTTTCTGGATCTCAACATTGAGCAATGAAATATTCCTCCTGTAATCTTCTATCAGTCTCGCATCGTTATCAATAAAAGCAGTCATATATCTATAACGCCTTTCCATATCCCCGGATGAGGATGATGATAAGATAACCCTGATCTCTCCGCCATCCCTCATCTTGTACATAGCTACAAGTCTTTGTTCCAACAACCTGGATAACTTTTTCTGTTTCTCTGTTAATGATTTTATGGCCTTTTCCGTCTCCCTGATATCTCTTAGAAGCCCCTTAATGCTTGCCTCTATACTCTTCAGCTGGTTCAAATTCCTTACAAGGGCTCTGTCTATCCTCTCCAGCTCTTCAAGAACCGAACTTTCTTTCCTGGAAATAACCCTTACCGTACTCTTTTCATCCCTTATCCTCCTCTTTGTATCCTCAATTCTCTTCTCCTTCCTCAATATCTTGTATCTCAGACTACTAGGTTCGTTGGCATGTAGTGGGGTATTAATAAAAACAAAAAAGAGAAAGAAAAAAATAACCAGAATATAACTGTCAGAAATATATGATGTGCAATCAGGATTATAAGGACACCTCTTGCTTGTTAATGTTGATGATTTATCACTTGGCACTATACATCTCCTATCACAATATTGTTTTTACAAAGTCGTCAATTATACTCTCAAAAACCTCCCCAGAGAGATCATGCTGCCGCTAATCCCTAAAAGGACACCAGCGAAGGTCAAGCCTGCCAAAGTTGCAGCGAATGAAAATGGCGACTCTACCACTGAAGCGAAGGTAGATGGAATATTCTTATACAGCAGGTATTGCTCGAAAAAAAGAATACCGGATGCCAGCAGTGCACCAACAAATCCCTGGACTACACCTTCAATAAAAAAGGGCACCTTTATATAGAGCTCACTGGCACCAACCAATCGTGCAACCTCTATTTCTTCTCTCCTGGCATATACGGTCAGCCTAATGGTGTTTGATATAATAAAGAGTGTTGCAGCAGCAAGAAATACCCCAATCACAATCGTAAATAATTCGATGAACCTTAGTATTGCAGAAAATCTTTCAACCCATTTTTGACCATACTGTATATCATCAATACCACCGATACCTCTCAGCTTTGCAATAATCTTATCTATACCATTTCTATCTCTGTATTCGGGCTTCACCCGAATCTCAAATGAAGCGGGAAGTGGATTGCTGTCTATGCTATCCAGTATATCCTTATATCCTTTAAGGTCCTCTCTTAGTATATCAAGCGCCTTCTTCTTGGAAACATAATCTACCCTTTCGACTCCAGCGATGTTTTTTATTTCCCCGGCCATTTGATCGATTTTCCCATATGGAACTCTGTCTTTGATATAGACAACTATTTGAATCTTTTCACCCCATGTCTTAATGACACCTTTAATATTTATCAATACAACAACAAAGAATGTAAAGACTGCAAGTGACAGGCCTATGGTTATAACCGTTAGAACAGTAGTTATAAAGTTACTTTTTATGTTCCTTATGGCCTCTAAAAATATATAGAGGATGGCATAAACTTTTGCCATCACCCCACAACCCTTCCCCTTTGAATCTGAATCATCCTCTTGTTGGCCCTTTCTATAATCATCTTGTCATGCGTGGCCACTACAACAGTAGTCCCCTTGATATTTATATCCTTAAACAGATCAATAATGGATATAGCCAGATCAGGGTCCAGATTACCCGTAGGTTCATCCGCAAGAAGTATAGTGGGTTCCTTCACAAGGGCCCTGGCAATAGCAACCCTTTGCTGCTCACCACCTGATAATGTAAGCGGCTTATAGTTCGCCCTGTGTCTAAGCCCAACATATGACAAGGCACGCAAAACACTCTTTTTCACATCCTTCGGTGGAATACCCATAACCTCCAGTGCCAAAGCAACATTCTCATATACAGTCCTCTTGGGGAGTAATTTGAAGTCCTGGAATACAAACCCCATTTTTTTTCTCAAGTATGCAATATGCTTGCTGTCAATTCTGGATTGATTTCTTCCGTCGACGATTATCTGTCCTTCAGTAGGGGTTTCTGTACCAAAGATGAGTTTAAGGAGGGTTGTTTTTCCAGCACCGCTTGGACCGGTAATGAATATAAATTCACCTTTGTCTACCTTTAAAGTAATATCAGAAAGGGCTGTTAATGAACCTTCATAGTTCTTATAGACATGGAACATCTGTATCATTATACAGCATTAAACAACAAGTATTTGAGGGTGTTCTGGCATCTCTCTGTACCATTAAGTTTTATAAGCAAACTTTTGTACATCCTCCTCATTTCAAGACTTGATTGATTTACAAGGTTTTTAAGTTGGTTTAATTATCCCAACTGCCCCAATTTATGTCAAGGCAAATAAAAAAACCCGCTCTCAAACAGAGAACGGGTTAATACTGGCGGGGCCGACGGGACTCGAACCCGCGCCCTCCGGCGTGACAGGCCGGCGTTATAACCAACTTAACTACGGCCCCCTTTTAATTTCAAATTGACAATTTTCAATCGTCAATTGCCAGCAAAATGGTGGGCGGAACAGGGCTCGAACCTGCGACATCAGCCTTGTAAGGGCTGCGCTCTACCAACTGAGCTATCCGCCCATTTTTTTAATAAAACAAGGAACAGTCATCGCTTCAGATTTTTTATGGGAGATGCTTCAATGGGTAATAATATCTTCATTACGGTGCGTTATATCAGAAATTGTCTCCTTCTCATAGCCCCCTTTAAATATGTCCTCAGGTTTCTTTAGTATTAGTGCATATTTTAATACATCATCCATATGCTCTAACAACACAACCTCTATTTTTTTTAATATTACCGCTGGTATCTCTTTAAGATCTTTTTCATTCTCCTTAGGTATTACCACCTTTAGGATATTACCCCTATGGGCGGCTAATAACTTCTCCTTAAGGCCACCTATAGGTAATATCTTGCCTCTCAGTGTTATCTCTCCCGTCATGGCAATATCCCTCTTAACGGGAATCTTCATAAGTGCAGAAGCTATTGTCGTTGCAATCGTAATACCCGCTGATGGTCCATCCTTTGGAATAGCCCCCTCAGGGATATGTATGTGTATATCAACCTTGTTGTAGAAATCCTTTTCAATGCCAAGTCTTTCACCCCTGCTTCTAATATAGCTTAGAGCTGCACGAGCAGATTCCTGCATTACATCTCCGAGTTTACCAGTAATAGTAAGGTTGCCTTTCCCAGGCATTACAGTAACCTCCGTTGAGAGTAACTCACCACCCATCTCTGTCCATGCAAGACCCGTAGCAACTCCAATCTCATCCTTACCTTCGACCATACCGTAACGATACCTTGGGACACCAAGGTATTTAAATAAACTCCTTGATGCAATCCTTACCCTTCCCTTCTTCCCTCCCCTTAAGAATTCCCTCACTGACTTTCTACACAGTGTTGCAATCTCCCTTTCAAGATTCCTTACGCCAGCCTCTCTTGTATATTGCCTTATAATAGTTCGAATCGTACCATCAGAAATACTGAGGTTTTCATCCGTCATTCCATGAGCCTTGAGTTGTTTCGGCAACAAAAAGCCTGTTGCTATATGAAGCTTCTCCTGCTCAGTGTATCCTGGGATCCTTATAATCTCCATTCTGTCAAGTAGTGGATATGGTATTCCACTCATACTATTGGCGGTTGTTATAAACATCACTCTGGAAAGGTCGTAATCACAGTCAAGATAATGGTCATTGAAGGAATTGTTCTGCTCCGGATCAAGAACCTCTAATAGCGCTGAAGCAGGATCACCCCTAAAATCCTTGCTCATCTTGTCTACCTCATCAAGCAGAAATACAGGGTTGCTTGATCTAGCCTTCTTCAAAGACTGTATAATCTTTCCAGGCATTGAACCTATATAGGTCTTTCTGTGTCCCCTGATCTCTGCTTCATCTCTGACACCACCAAGAGATATACGAACATACTTTCGCCCTGTTGCCCTTGCAACGGACTTCGCCAGAGATGTCTTGCCAACACCAGGAGGACCTACAAGACATAAGATCGGTCCTTTCATCTCATCAACAAAACTTTTCACAGCGAGGTATTCTATAATCCTCTCCTTGACTTTCTTTAAACCATAATGATCCTCTTCAAGTATGTATTCAGCTTCATCTAAATCTTTCTTCTCTTCGGTTATATGTTGCCATGGTAAAGAGAGCATCCAATCGACGTAGTTCCTGACAACTGTGGCTTCAGCAGACATTGGAGGCATAAGTTTGAGCTTTTTGAGCTCCTGTTTTGTCTTCTTTACTGCCTCTTTTGGCATCTTCTTTTTCTTTAGCCTCTCTTCCAGCTCACGGAATTCTGTCTTAAACTCATCCACATCTCCCAGTTCCTTCTGTATCGCCTTCATCTGCTCGTTAAGATAGTATTCCTTCTGCCCCCCCTCCATCTGTTTTTTTACCCTCTGTCGTATCCTCTGCTCAACCTCAAGTTTCTCTATCTCTCCCTCCATCAAACCATATAGACGTTCCAATCTATGCGTAGGATTTGCAATCTCCAACAACTCCTGCTTATGCTGAAGCTTGATAGTAAGTTGTGCCACAACAGTATCCGTCAATCTTCCAGGATCATCGATTGAAGAAACTGACATTATCATTTCTGGAGGAACCTTCTTGTTAAGTTTTACATAGGTTTCAAAGGCCTTGGATATCCCCCTCATAAGCACTTCTGTCTCCAGGGTTTCTTCGGCTATCTCATCTATCTCCTCAGTAGTAACCATGAAGCATTCTTTTGTTGATACATATTCCTTAATCCGTGCCCTCTTTTTCCCCTCTACTAGGACCTTTACGGTTCCATCTGGCAGTTTCATGAGCTGTAGGACACAACCCAACGTACCCACCTCATATATATCCTCCGGAGAAGGTTCTTCCACCCCCGCCTTCCTCTGCGCCGCCAAAAGGACACTCTTATCATTTGCCATCGCGTATTCCAGGGCCTTTACACTCTTCTCCCTTCCCACAAAAAGCGGCAATACCATGTGGGGAAAGATAATTATATCCCTCAGCGGAATGAGCGGTAATGCATTTTTATGTAATCTTTCCGCTTCTTTATTTTCTTTCAATGCCATTTATAATACCCCCTAGATTAAGTGTTGCGACTACCATCCCGTTCGTTGTCAAACTCCAAACATTAGGCAGTTTTTGCCTTCTTCTCATATATCAATATTGGTCTACTATTACTAAGGATAACATCCTCATTAACAATACATTCCTCCACATTTGACTGCGAGGGGAGTTCATACATCACATCAAGCATTACATTTTCAAGGATCGCCCTGAGCCCCCTTGCACCGGTCTTTCTCTTCATGGTCTTCCTTGCAATAGCCATAAGTGCACCATCTGTGAATTTGAGTTTTACATCCTCAAATTCAAAGAGCTTCTTATACTGTTTAACAAGCGCATTCCTTGGTTCTGAAAGTATCCTTAATAATGCAGCTTGATCTAGTTCGTCCAGTACAGTCACAACAGGTAACCTGCCGATAAACTCTGGTATCAGGCCATACTTAAGCAGGTCCTGCGGCTCAACCATATGCAAGAACTCCTGATTCTCCTTCTTGGTTGTTCCTTTATGTTCAGTACAAAAACCAAGCGCCTTTTTGCCCACCCTTTGACGAATGATACTATCAAGACCACTAAAAGCACCACCACAAACGAAAAGAATGTTTGTGGTATCAATCTGCAGGAATTCCTGTTGCGGATGTTTCCTGCCCCCCTTTGGCGGAACATTTGCCACTGTCCCTTCGATAATCTTAAGAAGGGCCTGCTGAACACCCTCACCGGACACATCCCGTGTAATAGATGGACTGTCTGATCTTCTGGATATCTTATCTATCTCATCTATATACACTATACCTTTCTGACACTTTGCCACATCATATTCGGCATTTTGTAGAAGGGTCAGTATAATATTTTCCACATCTTCCCCTACATAACCAGCCTCAGTGAGAGTTGTTGCATCTGCAATGGTAAATGGTACATTTAAAAGCTTTGCAAGTGTCTGTGCAAGGAGGGTCTTCCCCGAACCCGTAGGCCCTATCAACAATATATTGCTCTTCTGAAGTTCGACATTAGTCAATGAGGCCTTATTCTCTATCCTCTTATAGTGATTATGTACTGCTACAGACAGCACCTTCTTGGCTCTATCCTGACCTATTACATAATCATCTAACGCACGTTTAATATCTACCGGTTTAGCTAACTTTAATTCCTTCTTCTTTGTCTCATCTTTTCCATATTCTTCCGCGACGATATCATTACACAGCTCTATACACTCGTCGCATATATAGACCATAGGACCAGCCACAAGCTTACGAACCTCTTCTTGTCCTTTACCGCAGAAAGAGCATGTCAAATAATTGTTTCCTCTATTTCCTGCCATTCTCCCTCCAAAGAGATATATCTAAAACTATTTAGCATTTAATTGAAAGGTATATATTAAGAACTTGTGAGATTGTACTGTTTCATAATCTCTAAACTCAAAATATACATACTACAGCCTCTTCTCTATTATCGTGTCGATTATACCATAATCTTTTGCCTGTTTGCCACTCAGATAAAAATCTCTTTCTGTATCTTTTCTTATCTTCTCAAGAGATTGTCCTGTATGGCTAGCCATAATCCGGCTAAGCTCTTCTCTCAGCCGTAGTATCTCTCTTGCCTGTATATCAATATCCGTTGCCTGTCCTTGTGCACCACCCAGAGGCTGGTGAATGAGTATCCTTGCATGAGGAAGAGAAAACCTCTTTCCAGGTTTGCCCCCAGCGAGAATGAGCGCCCCCATGCTGGCAGCCTGCCCCATACAGATGGTTGAGATATCGGGCTTTACATATTGCATTGTATCGTATATCGCAAGTCCTGCACTAACAATCCCTCCCGGAGAATTTATATAAATATTAACATCCTTATCGTGATCCTCAGACTCAAGAAAGAGCATCTGTGCAATAACAAGGTTGGCTATGTTATCATCGATTGCACAGCCGAGGAATATTATCCTATCCTTAAGAAGCCTGGAGTATATATCATAGGCCCTTTCTCCTCTTCCCGTTTGTTCTACAACCATCGGAATCAATGTCATATACGTCCTCCAATCTAAAAAAGCAGGGATTAGCTTTTTAGCTTCTTAGCTTATTAGGTTTTTAGGGAAAACAGGAAGTAGCCTAAAAAGCTACTACCTAAAAAACCATAGAAATTATATTATATTTAGACCGCCTTAGACAATATAAATTCAAAGACCTTTTCATCCAGCAAACTC
>JAUXIU010000002.1 GCA_030620895.1 Deltaproteobacteria bacterium | reverse complement strand
GGCATTGTAACCTTTAACAAGGCTACAAATATCCACGAGATTATAGAAAAGGTCCCAGTTGAGAGGATACTTCTGGAGACAGACTGCCCTTACCTTTCGCCAGAGCCTTATAGAGGCAAGAGAAATGAACCAGCTTTCTTGGTCGAGACAGCGAAGAGGATAGCAGAGATAAAGGCCCTTAGCCTTGAGGATATAGCCAGGATAACGACGCTAAACGCAAAGGAATTGTTTGGCATCGGCAAACCGGAAAGGCCATCAAAGATAGCCTATAAGATAAGGGACTCACTTTATCTAAATATCACTAACCGTTGCACAAACTACTGTACATTCTGTGCTAAACACAGGTCATTTTCTGTAAAGGGGCACTATTTAAGACTTAGATATGAGCCGACCTTCGAAGATATAATTAAGGCTGTAGGCCTTGATCCTCAGAATTTCAAGGAGGTGGTATTCTGTGGTTTCGGTGAACCACTCATAAGGCTTGACCTTGTAAAGAAGGCAGGTCTATTCCTAAAGAAGATGGGGTGCAGGATAAGGATAGATACCGACGGCCTAGCAAACCTCGTTCATGAAAGGAATGTTCTACCAGAGCTTATGTTTGTCGATGAGATATCTGTAAGTTTAAACGCCCCCGATTCAGAGTCGTACCAGGGTCTTGTAAAGACACCTTATGGAGATGACGCCTTTCCTGCAATACTGTGGTTTTTAAAGGAGGCGAAGAAATATATTAAGAAGGTTAATGCAACTGTAGTTGCTGTCCCTGGCCTGGACGTTGAGTCATGTAAAAGATTGGCCGAAGACGAGATCGGTGTGGCGTTCAGGGTTAGGGAGTATAATGAGGTTGGGTGAAATAGTTTAAGTATTGAAATAATATCCATACGTTCTCTTACAGAATTTTTGACCCATTCTAGGGCTTATTTGCTCGAATCTTAAAACTCGGCCTTACGGCCTCAGACACTTAAGATTCGCCCTTTCAGGGACGCAAACTTCGCCAAGAGTGTACCCCAAAAATTTTGTAACGTTCACTTTATGGACATCATTCCAATACATATATTTCATTCAACTGAAATACATAAAGAGGGAAAATTATTTCAATATGAAACCGAAGATTGGGGTATTCAGCTTTACAAGTTGTGAGGGTTGCCAGCTCCAGGTATTTAATCTGGAAGAGGAGTTTGCCTCACTCATAGATCAGGTTGAGTTTGTAAATTTCAGGGAGGCAATGAGTGAAAAAGGTGAGGATTATCAGATTGCCTTTATAGAAGGGTCGATAACAAGGGAATCCGAGATAGAAACGTTAAAGAGTATTAGAGAGAAGGCCGAGATTTTGATAGCTTTTGGCGCCTGTGCTCATCTCGGTGGTGTCAATAACCTTAAGAACTTACATCCCATGGATGGATGGCTCCCTTCAGTCTATAATAGGAAAGACCTCTTTACAGATACTATTCCAACAAGGAGGATAAAAGATGTAGTCCCGGTTGATTATGTCATGCCTGGCTGTCCTATAGACAAGTGTGAGTTTTTAAGATTTGTCCAGTCTTTGATACTTAAGATAGAGCCAAGACTCCCCGATTATCCAGTATGTGTTGAATGTCGGTCGAAGGGAAATATATGTCTGGTAGAACAGGGCAAGTGGTGTCTTGGTTCTATAACCCGTGCAGGCTGTGACGCTATATGCCCCACCTATAAAGACTCCTGTGCCGGGTGCAGGGGGCTTGTAGAAGAGCCGAATATCGAGTCTTTGGTCAATATCCTGTTGGAGAAGGGGTTTTCGAAGGACGAGATCCGCAGTAAGTTAGGTTTTTTTAATGGATTGGAAGATATAGAGATATGACACACGATATCCACTTACACCATATAACGAGGATTGAAGGACACGGCAATCTGGTCCTGAATATCAGAGAGGGTACGATAGAAGAATTGAGACTCGAGATAGTCGAGTCTCCGCGCTTCTTTGAGGTTATGCTGAAGGGACGTAGATTTGATGAGGCCCCCCATATTACATCAAGGATATGCGGTATCTGTGCCATAAGTCATACTACAGCTTCCATCAAGGCATGTGAGGCTGCTATGGACATTGCTCCCTCCGAGGAGACTGTACTGCTTAGAAAGATATTAATAAATGCAGAGGTCTTACAGAGCCATATACTACATGTATATCTCCTGGCTTTACCTGATTTCTTTGGTGTTGGATCGATAATACCGATGGTTGATACAAACCCTGATATAGTCAGAAGGGCCCTCAGGTTGAAGAGGGCAGCCAATGAGGTATGCAGGGTGCTTGTAGGCAGGCATGTCCATCCTATAGGGATGGATATAGGTGGTTTTAAGAGATTGCCTACCCAGAAGGATCTCGACGAGGTTCGAGGTTTGCTGGAAAGCACTGCACCTGATATGGATGAGACTATAAGGTTTTTTGAGGGCATAAAAATGCCTGAATTTAACAGGGCAACCAGATATATATCTTTGAGGAGTAAAGATGAATATGCCCTCTATGACGGAAGATTATACAAGAAAGGTATCCCTCCTATTGAACCTGCAAGGTATAAAGAATTGATTACCGAAGAAGTTATAGAATATTCTACAGCAAAACATGCCAGATCAGGCGATGAATCAATTATGGTGGGTGCGCTTGCGAGGGTGAATAATAATTACGAATATTTATGTGATGAGGCAAAAGAGGCGGCACGGAGACTTGGTCTTGAACCGCCATCAACGAATCCATTCATGAACAATATAGCTCAGGTGGTGGAATCTATCCATTGCATACACGATTCTTTAAAGCTCCTGGACCTGCTTTCCTCCCGCAGTCTCAGAGGTGAGAAATCTCAGATAAAGGTAAAAGCTGGAAATGGTGTGGGGGCGGTTGAAGCGCCGAGAGGTACACTCTATCATGAATACGATATAGATGAAAAAGGGGTAATTCAGGGTGTAAATTGTATAATTCCCACGGCCCAGAACCTTTTAAATATCGAAGAGGATATCCGATCAATGGTACCCACTATTATTGAACTTCCGAAGAACGAGATTGAGCAGAGGTTGGAGATGCTGGTAAGGGCCTATGACCCGTGTATATCGTGTTCCACGCATTTCCTTGAGGTGAAGTTTGTCGAGTAATGAAAAAAAGGTTCTTATACTTGGACTGGGTAATCTCCTGATGGGGGATGATGGTGTTGGCATTCACATAGTAAATGAACTAAGGAGAATCAATTTTCCAGATTTTGTCGATATTATTGACGGCGGCACGGCCGGCCTGGGCCTTTTAGAGATGCTATCTGACTATCAGAGGGTAATTATAATCGATGCCATAAGAGATAAGCAGGGGTCTTTTTCCGGTATGAGGCTCTTTTCCCCAGATGATCTTAATGAAGAGAGTGAAGGAGCTGTGTATTCGATGCACGATATGGAACTGGGCTCTTGCCTTGTACTCATGAAGAGGTTGGAAATGAACACACCTCCAATATCTATTTTGGGTGTCTCTGCGAAAAATATCTCGCCCACCATGGAATTATCAGCTGAGTGTAAGAGATTTATACCGGAAGCGGTAAGATTTATAAAGAAGATGATCACAGATCATACACAAACGTAGCCGAAATCTTGTTACGGGTTACGAGTTGCGGGTTGCGGGTTGCGAGTTTTTAAATTGAGGAATGAAGACTGTTAATGGTCATTTGAAAAAGGTAAAGGTTAAGAGGCCAGATAGCTTTTTAGGTTGTAGCTTATTAGCTTCTTAGGTTGGAAACCACTCCCTGTTTTTCCCTAAAAAGCTAAGAAGCTAAAAAGCTAATTCCTGTCATTGATACAGAAGGAGGGTTATATGATTGAATACGATGATCTGAAGAAAATCGCATTCTTCAAGGACTTTACAGAGGATGAGTTGAGGTCTTTACAGGATCTCTGTTGTGAGGAAAGCTACAAAAAGGGAGATTTTGTATTTGTCGAAGATTCTCTTGCAGAACACCTCTATGTACTTAAAAAAGGGATGATATCGATAGATATAAAAGTAACAGGTGGAAAGTATATAAGCGTATTAACCGTGTCACACTTTGCTGATTCCTTTGGCTGGTCTGCCCTTGTAGAACCTTTCAAATTCACTGCATCCGCTAGATGTGTAAAGGATTCTTCTGTTTTCTCTATAGACGGAAAAAAGCTTATGGCACTTATAGAGAAGGACTACCGCATGGGTTTCCTCATTATGAGAAGGGTGGCAAAGATGACATCAGAGAGGGTCCTTAATACACGCCTCCAGCTTATTCAATGTTTCTATAGCTAGTCGCAGTACAGACTTTTCTTGCAAAGGGTAAGCAGTTACAGCAATCGTGGCTGTTCTTATTTGATTTTACTGCAAAAAGCGTAAAATCAATGATTAGTTTCCAGGGGTTTTTGCACTGGAAACATATTTGATGAAGGGTAATAGTTAAATGTGTTACGCCATTCCAGGTAAGGTGGTTGATATAAATGATGATATAGCCGTAATAGACTATTTCGGTGAGAAGAAGGAGGCCTATTCTGACATGGAGGATGTAAGGGTTGGGGACTATGTCTTTGCCCAGGGCGGCCTTATTGTCCAGATAATCCCGGAAGAGGATGCTGTCTGTATACTCGATGGGTGGCGGGAGACATTCTTCAGGTTAAGAGAGAGGGACAGGAGACTTTCTGAAGAGGGTTTGCAATCTGGAATGACAGGTACAGAGATTGCGAATATCTTAAAGAAGGCGGAAGAGGGTACACCCTTGTCAAGGGACGAGCTGATTGCAATATTAAAATGCAGTGACAGAGAGAATCTCGAACTGATCTGCAAGACAGCAAATCTTATTCGGCATAGGAAACACAAGAATTCATGCTGTGTCCACGGGATCATAGAGTTCTCCAATATCTGCAAGAATGACTGCGCATACTGTGGGTTAAGGAAAGAAAATACGGATGTAAAAAGATACAGGATGGGAGTTGATGAGATAGTTGAAGCCGCATGTAAGGCTGTTGATAAACTTGGTTTTAAGGCGCTGGTACTCCAATCCGGGGAAGACAGTTACTATACCACGGAAAGGCTTGTAGATATCATCCGGAGAATAAGGAAAAGGCATGGTGTGCTTATTATCCTGAGTATCGGTGAAAGGGATATTGAGTCCTACAAGGTTTTATATAACGCCGGCGCCAGGGGCGTCCTTATGAGGTTCGAGACTTCAAATTCAAATCTATACGCTGAATTTCATTCAACCATCCACTATGAAAAGAGGGTTCAATTGCTTAAGAATTTAAAAGATATAGGTTATATTATAGCTACCGGTTCTATTGTTGGTCTCCCGGGCCAGAGAGAAGAAGACCTTCTGAATGATATCATGCTCGCCAGTTTATTAGATACGGAGATGTACTCATTTGGTCCGCTTGTGCCTCACCCTGAAACCCCCCTTGGAGACACACCGCAGGTTGATATTGATACTATCCTCAAGGTTATAGCAGTTGCAAGGATTTTGAATCCAAATGGAAGTATACTTGTAACATCTGCTGTTGAGAGGCTCTTTGGGAAGGAAGGCATAAAAAAGGGGCTCATGGCAGGAGGAAACTCCATGATGATAAATCTTACACCACGGAAGTATCGTAAACACTATTCAATATATCCGGGCAAGGGATCAGAAACAGATGATGTAAAAAGTGAGATAAGAGACACTCTGGAACTTCTATATTCCGTTGGAAGGGCACCAACGGATATCGGCATTGGAGGTCCACATGGATAGCTTTATCCCTGTAGAGAAGATTAACACTCTACTTAAACGAACAAGGGATGTGCCTCTCAGGGATATAAATTCTATTATACAGAAAGGCATATCCCTCAAGGGCCTTGAGCTAGAGGAGGCTGCAGCCCTCCTCCAGTGCACGGATAAGGAGAAGGTTAATGAGATATATTGTGCTGCAGGGTCTGTAAAAGAGTCTGTATATGGGAAGCGGCTTGTCTTGTTTGCACCACTTTACCTCTCAAGTACCTGTATAAACAGTTGCCTCTACTGTGGTTTTAGAAGGGAGAATCGAGTAGCGGAGAGGAATGTCCTTACATATGAGGAGGTAGCGCTGGAGACGGAGGTATTGATAAGAGATGGACATAAGAGGTTGCTTCTTGTCGCGGGGGAGGACCCCGCTCGGTGTGGAATAGATTATATAGAAAGGGCAATCGAGGTAATTTACGGTACGAGGACTGAGGTTGGTGGGATAAAGAGGGTCAATATCAATGTAGCACCAATGTCGGTAAAGGGATTTCAGAGACTAAAATCAACCGGCATAGGTACATATCAGCTATTTCAGGAGACATACCATCAACCCACATACAGGAGGTTTCATCCTGCAGGGCCAAAAAGCGATTATATCACCAGATTATTTGCGTTGGACTGTGCACAAGAGGCAGGCATAGACGATGTAGGGATGGGTGTACTCTTCGGTCTCTATGACTATAGATTTGAGACCCTTGCCCTTCTGTGCCATGTACGTCATCTTGAAGGTGAATTCGGCGTAGGCCCGCATACTATCTCAGTACCGAGGATTGAGCCTGCCTCAAACTCCCCTATCTCAAAACACCCTCCTTATAAGGTCTCCGATGAGTCTTTTAAAAAACTTGTGGCTATATTGAGGTTGGCTGTTCCATATACTGGGATGATCCTCAGCACAAGAGAGGATGCCATATTCAGAGACGAGCTTTTAAACATTGGTATATCTCAGATAAGTGCAAATTCAAAGACATACCCCGGTGGTTACAGTAGAAAGGATAATTCTGGCAATTCGAGTGGTCAATTTTTGTTAGGAGACAAGAGGACAACATCCGAAGTTATAAATGACATCTCCAGACACGGTTTTACCCCAAGCTTCTGCACGGCATGTTACAGGGTAGGTAGGACGGGTAGGGAGTTTATGGATTATGCAAAACCGGGACAGATCCAGAGATTCTGCCTCCCAAATTCACTCTTGACCTTCAAGGAATACCTGCTTGACTTTGGTGCAGATAATTTACAGAAGGCAGGTGAAGCCATAATTCGAGAGCAATTGGCATCGATAAAGGATCAGAAAATCCGGTCAGCAACTAAAAAGAAGCTGAAAGAGGTGGAAGAGGGGGGTAGAGATATGTACTTCTAACATGTAATGATTAGTTTCCAGGGGTTTTTGCACTGGAAACAGATTTTGCCTTTTCTATTATCCTTACAACACTTTCCTCCTGTCCGATGGCCATTATGTGGGCGCCGTGGCAGAAGCTATTTAGTTCCTTTAGCTGTCTGGCTGCGATCTCAATCCCTTTCTCGAGTTGATCTTTTGAAGATTCCAGCTCTTCTATTAGCCTTTTCGGTACATCTACCCCGGGCACATTAGTGTTCAAAAAATTAGCCATCTTTGCGGACTTCAGGAGAAGGATGCCACCAAGGATCTTTATATCGAACTGTCTTGCGTATTCGAAAAACTTCTGAAACCTCTCCATATCATATATGGCCTGTGTCTGGAAGAATCTGGCACCGGCTTCAATCTTCTTCTCAAATTTTATCATCTCGGGTTCCCATGGCTCTGCCCCAGGTGCAACAACCGCACCGATAAAAAGATCCGTTCCACCTTTCAGGGGTTTATCATTGATATTGTTTCCCTCATTGAGTTTACTTATTGTTTGTACAAGCTGGACAGAATCGAGGTCAAATACCGCCTTTGCATTTCTATGGTCGCCAAATGAGACATGATCACCTGTAAGTGCAAGGATATTCCTTATTCCCAATACCCAGGCACCCATGATATCTGACTGTATAGCCAGACGGTTTCTATCCCTACATGTCATCTGAAAAACAGGGTCTATCCCCTCCCTCAAAAGTAGTAAAGAACAGGCAAGTGATGATAGTCTCATCACAGCCCTCTGGTTGTCAGTTACATTTGCCGCATCTATCTGCCCTTTAAGAAGCCTGGCTTTATCAAGAAAACCCGAAGTATCAGTCCCTTTCGGCGGGCATATCTCTGCTGTGATTGTAAATCTTTTAGAAATAAGCGATTGTTTGAGAGAATTCATTGTTTTTGATTGATTTTACTGCAAAAACCGTAAAATCAATGATTACTCAGATTACAATAAGATTACACCGATTAAAATCAGTTTCCAGGGGTTTTTGCACTGGAAACATATTTTATGCCCTTGTCTTCTTCCTCTCGAGTATAACCTTTCTGGGTTTAACCCCATTTGAATAGTCTTTTGGGGGATGTATCTTTTTAAGTACGTTGAGTCTGTCCTGGGCCTTGAGCCTTCTGAATATATCAACCCAGACGCAGTTGTTTTCTATATTCACTTCGCACCTGCCGTTTATCACACCGCCACATGGACCGTTCAGCAGTCCCTTCGGACATAACGTATGGGGACATATCCCTGCAGTGCTCCCAAGGATGCACTCCCCGCAGAGTGAGCAGCCTTCAAAAAACCTTCCATACCTCTCCACGCTTGCGAGAAAGAGAGAGTCAAGGGCTGGAAATACAGGGGTGCTGTTTTCCGCAATTTCAGCAACTGTCTTTACACCTGCACCACAGGCAAGTACAAGTATAGCATCAGACGACATTATAGCTTCATTTGCCTTGAATTCTTTCTTAACAAGCATCTTGTAGCAGGTCTCATCTATTAAGGATGTACCGGTTATCTCCTTACCATTCTCCCTGAGGATCACGGTCATCTCATCAAGCTCTCTTTTTCCTCCAGTTTGACATTGCTCGGCACAGGAGTTACAACCAAAAAGGTAGACTTTTTTTCTTCCATCAAGGTATTCCAATATAAGTGAAGGCTCCTTTTTTTTTGTGATAATCATCTATCTATCCTTCTTCTGCATATTCAATCCTGAAGACTTCCTTGTAGGCGGGGTCAAGAGGCGTGCTAAGGTAATGGAAACTTCCTCGCTGTCAAGATGTCCGGGGTATCTTGACTTTTTACAAAGACATCCGCTTTCGAAATATTTTTAAGAAGCCTTCAACCCTGACTGCCGTCTCTTAGCTGCAAGTACCGTGTTGTAGAGGAGCATAGCAATAGTCATCGGGCCGACACCCCCTGGTACCGGTGTTATATAAGATGCCTTCTTTGATGCGCCCTCGAAGTCCACATCGCCCACCAACTTGCCATCGGCTTTCCTGTTTATACCGACATCTATAACTATCGCACCCTTCTTTATCCACTCCCCTTGTATCATTCTTGCCCTACCTACTGCTGCTATAACTATATCTGCCCTACCTACCTTGTCCTGTATTTCCCTTGTTTTGGAGTGGCATATGGTGACTGTTGCATTCCTGTGAAGGAGCATTAATGCAACAGGCTTTCCTACAATATTGCTCCTTCCAACGACTACTGCTTCTTTTCCTGAAAGCTCTATGCCTGTTGATTCCAAAAGCCTCATAATACCCAGTGGTGTGCATGGCTGGAAGTAAGGTTCCCCTAGCACAAGCCTTCCTATGTTATAAGGGTGAAAGCCATCGACATCTTTATCAGGGTTTATAGCTTCGGTTAACGTTCTTTCGTTAAGGTGTGGAGGAAGAGGGAGTTGTACAAGGATGCCGTGGACTTTTTCATCATTGTTTAATTCAGATATAAGCTTAAGCACTTCATCCTCTGTGACATCTTCATCCAATCTATGCTGAAAGGATGATATTCCAACCTCCTCACATGCCTTCCCCTTTGCCTTTACATATACCTGTGAGGCCGAATCATCTCCAACAAGTATAACCGCAAGGCCCGGTATTACACCATTTTCCTTTAGTGGGCCTACTTCCCTATGTAAACCTATCTTTATGTCTTTGGCCTGACTCTTTCCGTCTATGATGGTAGGCATAATATCAAAGTATACTTTAAAGAACCTCCCTTTGCAAAACTTTTATCCAATGAGCTTGCAATTCATTACTGCTTGTGATAATTAGTTCACTAATTTGGTTAATAATAAATTCATTAATTTTATCAAGTAGGTAGAGATGATTATAAAATGCGATAGCTGTAATACAAAGTTCAGGCTCGACGGCACCAAGGTAAAGGGCAGGGGTGTTAAGGTAAGGTGTACAAAATGCCAGAACATCTTTGTTGTTGCACCGCCTGAGCTGGAGGAGGTAAAGGGGACCGTCGAAACCTCTTTTGCCGCACCGGGTGAGGAAAAGGAAGAAGAGAAAATGGCTCCTTCAGGTGAAGAGGAAAGGGAGGAGGCAGGAGAAGAAGGCCTCCTTGGGCGTCAACCAGTTTCAACGGAAATAGAGCACGGTTTCGACTTTGGGGCAGGGGTGCCATCTATGGAGGAGAAAGCTGGGAAAGGAGAAGAGGAGTTTGTCTTTGGTGAAATGGGTAGGGAAGGTGACGGCAACGCAGGATGGGGGGGTGGAGAAGAATCGGAAAAGGTCTCTTTTGAAGAAAAATCTAAGGAAAAAGCCGAAGAATTTCCTGTAGGAGAGGAAGAATTTACTCTTTTAACTGACAAAAAAGAAGAGGGGCTATCTGCCGAAACAGAGGAGGAGTCTTATGGTTTTGCGCCAGAACTGGAAAAGACGGGATTAGAGGAGGAGGCTGCTGAAAAACCAGAGGGTTTCTCCGGTTTGGATTATAAATCCTTGGAAAAAGAACTGCCACGCCGCACCCCGAAAAAGCCTGCAGCTCAAACAGCTTCAACTTCGGATTTTATTGCTGAAGAGGAAAAGGAAGAAGAAAGATCTCATCCTAAAGCTGCTGTGGGCAAGGCTGCTAAAGGAAATAAGATCAAGGTTCTGTTCGTAC
Organism: Deltaproteobacteria bacterium; assembly: GCA_030620895.1. Taxonomy (GTDB): domain Bacteria; phylum Desulfobacterota; class GWC2-55-46; order S146-70; family JAUXIU01; genus JAUXIU01. Next base: position 10,604 of record JAUXIU010000002.1, on the reverse strand, counting down.
TGATTATAGTAATAGCTGGAGCGGCTGTGTACCTAACAGGCGGTATAGAGAGGCTTTTGAATACTATGGGTATACAGCGAGGGGTATCGCCTCAAAAAACTATGGATATTGCTAAATTGAGGGGTTATCCGCTAGAAAACTCCGTTATTGGAAGTCTCTTTGTAATAGAAGGTAGAATCTTAAGCTTTTCAGATAAACCAGAAAATATCAAGGGGATAAAGGGCGCATTATTTGATAAGGCCGGAAAACAGGTTGCGGCAAGGATTGTGTCTCCAGGAAGGGTGGTCTCTGCACAGAAGCTTAAGTCCATTAAAAGGGTTGATCTGGAGAGACGCTTTAGAGGTAGCACCGCCGCCGTAATTCCTGCAAAAGGATCGGTGCCTTTCATGGTCGTGTTTTATAAGGAACCAACAGACCTTGCAGAATACACCGTAGAGGTTCTCAAATAGTCCTTGCTTAAAACACAACAAGAACCTGATTTGCGCTTTACATAAAATTAGGTTGGGCAAACCAACTGTTTTATAGGGCAGGATATATTACGGATATAGTGGGGAGATTAGTCTTTATAAATCTGATAAACTTATAGCTTCTTCTTATCTTCTTGTGTTGGATCTATTTCATCTTCTGAAGTTGCCTTCTTAAAACTCTTCATGGCCTTGCCTAGGCCTTCACCAACCTGTGGCAACTTACCAACACCAAAGATAATCATTACAACAAGCAGTATTAATATTAACTCTGTAGTTCCAATACCAAACATGATAATATAATCTCAGTTAAATTTACCTATATTCTTACAGATTAGAAGATTTATGTCAACAGTATTTTTTCCAAAAGATGGGGAGAAGCAATTAATCCCTTTTCTTATACTTTCTATTCTATTACACTTCACCATCCTGATATTATTACCTTCTTCATTACCGCATCGAAAAGATTCCAGGAGTCTTATACCGATAGAGATAGTTGAGCTCCCTCCCGCAGTTACAGGAGAAGAGAAGATACCGGAGAAGGTTGAGCGATATGCTCAAAGGTCACAGAGCGTAAAGAAGGAGGTTAAGCCAAAGCAGAAACCGCCAACCATCCTCCGGGAGGATATCTATTCACGGAGAGGTACAACGGAAACAGCGAACAGGCAATCTGACCATGGTGATATAGGTACAAAAGGGATTGATTTAGAATCTAAGGGGGATTTGGTCGAAAGGGGCCTGTCATTATTTGAAGAGAAAGGAAAACACGCTCTTCCGCTAATTCCCAAAAAAGGGAAACCAGCCAGCCTCTATCCTTCAAAAGATAGACTTGCAGCGCTATCAAGAAGCTATGAAGATGTGGCACCGAAAGCAGAAGAGGGAAAGATATTATCGCTTAATACCAGTGAGCACAGGTATTGGTATTACATCGTCGGTATAAAGAGGAGGATTGAGCTTCAGTGGGACTATCCTGATATTGCCATAAGGAAGGGACAACAGGGAAAGCTCTTTATCTCCTTTTCTGTTAAGAGGGACGGAGGCCTAGATAGTATAGAGTTGATAAGAGGTTCTGGTTATCCTGTTCTGGATAATGCAGCATTAACTGCAGTAAGGCTCGCTGATCCATTCAATCCGTTCCCGAAGACCTTTGAGATAAATAGAGTGACTATCCAAGCCAGCTTTGAATATGTTCTGGAGAGACTTAAAAGATGAGATAATAGTTGTCATTTCCCTGTTTCCCTCTTCCACCTGAGTACAGGGTTCCTGGCTGCTTTTGCCTCATTCAGCCTGCCCATACTTGTTGTATGAGGTGAACTTCTTAGTGTGTCAGGGTCTTTTTTTGATTCAAAAGCTATCTTTTTCATCGCATCTATAAAATTGTCAAGGGTCTCCTTGCTCTCAGTTTCAGTAGGTTCCACCAGAAGTGCTCCTTTTACGACAAGTGGGAAATATATGGTTGGAGGATGAATACCATAATCTATTAGCCTCTTGGCTATGTCTAGCGTATTTACGTTATATTCATATTGGAGAATATCGGAAAACACACACTCGTGCATGCATGGCAGATCATAAGGTAGATGGTAATGACCCTTTAATGCCTCCTTCACATAATTTGCATTAAGAACAGCCATCTCACTTGTCCTTTTTAATCCTTCGCCACCGATAGCCCTTATATAACTATAGCCCCTTACCACTATTCCAAAGTTCATATGGAAGGCCCTTAACCGCCCAATGGATTTGGGGTGGTTATAATCCAGGGAAAACCTTCTGTCCTTCTTTTTAATCCTAGGCTTTGGAAGATAGGGTTCGAGAAAACTTTTGACCCCAACTGGCCCGCTTCCAGGACCACCGCCTCCATGGGGTGTTGAGAATGTTTTATGGAGATTAAATTGAATTATATCTACACCCATGTCTCCAGGTCTTGATATTCCCAGAATTGCGTTTAAATTTGCACCATCGCAATAAATTAGTCCTCCTTTATTATGGACGATATCAGATATCTCCTTAATATGTTTTTCAAAAAGGCCAAGCGTATTAGGATTCGTTAACATCAAGGCTGCCGTATCTTCGTCCATTATAGCGTTTATGCTTTCCGGCGTTATTACACCGTTGTCATCTGATCTTACCAGTATAACAGAGAAGCCGGCAAGCATACAGCTTGCAGGGTTTGTACCGTGGGCTGTGTCTGGGATTATTATCTTCTTTCTTGGATTGCCCATCTCCCTGAAATATGCAGCGATCATCAGCATCCCGGCTAATTCCCCATGGGCACCGGCAGCGGGATGGAGTGTTACAGCATCCATACCACTTAATTCGGCAAGCAACCACTCCATTTCATGAATTAGCTGCAAGGCGCCCTGGTTCAGTTCATCTGGCTGATAGGGATGAAGTCGAGCAAAGCCGTCGAGAGAGGCGATATCCTCGTTGACCTTGGGGTTGTATTTCATCGTGCAGGAACCAAGTGGATAGAAAGCTGTATCGATACCGAGATTTAACTGAGATAGCCTGGTAAAGTGCCTTACCGTATCGAGTTCAGATAATTCAGGGAATCCTTCAATATCTTCACGTAACATGGCAGGCGGTATAAGATCTTCAGGCCTTGTCTCTTCAATATCGGCTATTGGGGGAAGTGTTCCCGTTCTGCCATGTGACGATTTCTCGAAGATAAGTTTCTCTTCTTTGGAAAGATTGCATGGATTTGTGGTAGAAACTGGATTGCTCATAATTTTGAAAATTCCTCTACAAATGTATCCATTTCTTCCCTGGAGTTCATCTCTGTTGCACATAGAAGTAAGTGCCTGGAAAGTTCAGGGTAAAACTTTTTAAGGGATATCCCTCCAAGTATGCCCTTTTTTAGAAGTGCCTTGAGTAATACATCAGCTTCTATTTCAGATTCTATTACAAACTCGTTGAATGTCGGAGAAGAGAAGGCTATTCTGGTGCCGGCTACTTTAGAGATGGAATTTTTGAGATACTGGGATTTTGAAAAATTTAATCTCGCCAGATCAATTAGCCCCTTCTTCCCATACACTGAAAGGAACACCGCCGCAGATATTGCACAGAGCCCTTCATTGGTGCATATATTCGAGGTTGCCTTCTCTCTTCTTATGTGCTGTTCCCTAGTTGCAAGGGTCAGGCAAAAACCACGTTTGCCTTTACTGTCGGTTGTTTGTCCGACAATCCTCCCCGGCACCTGTCTTATATACTCCTCCCGGGTTGCAAAAAAACCAAGGTATGGCCCGCCAAAAGCCATATTGTTTCCTAATGATTGTCCTTCACCGACCACAATATCTGCGCCTAGCGAGCCAGGTGGTGTAAGAAGACCTAGAGATATCGGTTCTGTTATAACGACTATAAGTAGTCCGCCTCTATTATGTATCAGGTCTCTCAGTGCCGCTATATCCTCAAGGGATCCAAAGAAATTAGGATGCTGCACAACAAGACACGAAGGCTCATTTCCAATTTGAGCCTCTACAGCCTCTGGAAGGGTCTTTCCTGTTGCTGTGCAGTATGTTACTTCTTTAACTGTCTTGTCTTGATTTGAAATATATGTATTTATGGTTTCGCGGTATTCAGGATGAAGTGCTGAACTAAGGATTACTCTCTGATGGCCGTTTAGCCTCCCTGCCATTAATACTGCCTCGGCTGTTGCAGAAGCACCGTCGTACATCGATGCATTACTAACTTCCATTCCTGTCAGCTGGCATATCAGTGTCTGGTATTCAAAGATTGCCTGTAATGTGCCCTGACTCACCTCGGGCTGATAAGGTGTATATGATGTATTGAATTCAGAGCGGGCGACAATATATTTAACCACGCTAGGTATATAGTGGTTATACGAACCCGCTCCAAGAAATGATATATATTCATCAACCGTTGTGTTCTTTTTTGAAAGGTGACATAGTTCATTTACGAGATTACGTTCGGGAAGTCCCGGTGGGATATTAAGAGGCCTTTGAAGCCGTAATGCGTAAGGTATCTGGTCGAACAGCTCGTCAAGGGAAGTAACTCCTATTGCTGCAAGCATATCTTTTATATCTTTATCTGTATGTGGAATATATGTCATGTAAAGGGGTGTGGCAGAGGAATACTTAGTTGTCGAGAGGCGATCTGTTTTCTTTCAATTTACTTCTCTTCTTCTATATACTTCTGATACTCTTCAGCTGAGAGGACGTCGTCTAAGTCTCCAGGGTTGCCAATCTCAACCTTTATCATCCAAGCCTCTCCATATGGATCGTCATTGATTACCTCCGGGCTGTCGACAAGGGCGTCATTAACCTCAACAACACTTCCGCTTGCTGGAGAACAAAGGTCTGAAACTGACTTTACCGATTCTACAACCCCGAATGGCTCATCCTTTATAACCTTAGCACCCTCCCGTGGTAATTCTAGATATACGATATCACCGAGTGAGTCCTGGGCATGATCGGTTATACCAATTGTAGCCATTGTATCTTCAATCTTTATCCACTCGTGCTCCTTTGTGTACTTTAGGTCTTCTGGGAAATCCATGACCCACTCCTTGCTTCTTTATTCTCGATCTGTTCTCTGAACAAACATTGTTTCCAGTGCAAAAACCCCTAAAAACTAATCATTTGTTCTAACGATATTTAACTGAATAGTCTTTTTAATGATTCATCTTTAATGTAAGCCTGCTCCTCTTTATTAGTGGCTGTCTTTTTGTAAAACGGCATAGTAACCACTCTTCCTTTAACTAATCTTTTTCTTATCATTATATCTAGTTCCGTATCAAGAGAAGAAAATGGTGTCTCTATATAACCCATTGCTATAGATTTTTTCAGTGTTGGTGAAAATGTGCCGCTGGTAATATTACCTATAACAATACCGTTTTTTTTGATATGGTAACCTTGCCGTGGTATTCCTGGTTCGAGCATCTCAAGACCTACAAGTCTCTTCTTAATCCCCTCCTCCTTTTTTTTCTCAAGTGCTGTCTTGCCTATGAAGGTTAGCTTATCAAGTTTTACAAATCTGTCAAGACCTGCTTCAAGTGGTGTCGTTTTTTCATTCAATTCGTGACCGTAAAGTGGATAACCCATCTCTAGCCTCAGTGTATCCCTTGAAGCAAGACCAGAGGCAAGAATACCAAAATTTTTACCCGAGCTCATTATCTCTTGCCAAACATTTTTTATCTTGTCAGCTTGTGTAAAGATTTCGAAACCATCCTCACCTGTATAGCCCATTCTCGATATGATCGACTGTGTAGTACCAATGCTGTCTTCATGAAATCTATAGTATCTAAGGTCTGCAAGGTTTTTATTGATAATTGGTTGTAATACTTCAAGCGATAGTGGTCCTTGAAGAGCAATCTGGCCGATGAGTTTGCTTATGTCTTTTACTTCAGCGGTTGAGCCGACCTGTTCCTTTATCCAGTTGTAAACCTTTCCTGTATTCGATGCATTAACACAGAACATATATCTTTCTTCATTGAATTTGTATAGGGTAACATCATCGATTATCCCACCATTGGGGTTGCAGAAAATTGTGTATTGAGCCTGCCAATTAGTGAGCTTTGATGCATCATTTGTTGTAAGCAACTGTATCGCTTCAAGTGCATTGCTCCCTCGTATCTCTATCTCACCCATATGGCTTACATCGAAGAGCCCGCATTGATTACGTACCGTATTGTGTTCTTCAATGACGCCGGTAAACTGGATAGGCATATTCCATCCGGCAAATGGAGCCATTCTTGCTCCTAGCTCTAGATGAATATTATAAAGAGGCGTTTGTTTGAGTTTGTCCATTTAGCGGGTTCTCTTTGAGCTAAATAATTGGCTCTTGCAAGAAATACATTGAAAATAATTATTAATACAATTATAGTGGAAATTATTAGGCAAAAAAAATTATGGACATAAAGGAAAGTAAATGTCAAAGAAAAAATTACCTTTTTCGTATTTTAATTGAATTAAACACATGCATTGAAGTCAACTACCATTGGCTAAAGCCGATGGCTTGAGGATTCAAGGTGGAAGGGTACAAGTAAAACACATTTCCTTATCATATTCTACTCGAACCCTCGACCCCTTGAACCATTAGAGTCGTAAAAAGTCAAACTTAAGTCTTCGTCTAAAGGCGATGGTTTTTCTCCCATTCTACTGGTGGGATATTTTTCAATATTTAAACCCCCACTATTTTTTTTACGAACAAACCAAAATAAATTCTCCAATTGGTTTGTTATTTAATCTTGACAGACATAATCAATAGAGTAAAAATAAGTGTAATGAAGAAGGAAGAGATACTGACAACTCTGGAGGAAACTGCCGAGAAACTCTCCATTAAGGTGGATTATGACGACCTTAAGAAAGGGGAGGTGGATACCAAAGGAGGTTTATTTATTCTGAAAGGTGAAAGACGAATACTGATACATAAGAGCTTGTCCTCGATAGAGAAGATAGGGATATTGACAGACCTCCTGGCGAGTTTAGACATTGAAGGAGTTCATATTCCCACAGAGGTGAGGGATATCCTCGAGGAGAAGAAGAGAAGGGATATCTGATTAGACATAGAGCAAGAAAAAAGGATAAAACAATTCCAGGTATTCCATTGAAAGATGCAGGGGGAGGGAAGGGATTGATAACCCTCTTAACCGACTTTGGCCTCAAAGATGGCTATGTTGGTGCTCTGAAGGGAGTAATCCTTTCTATAAATCCTGCAGCAACTATTATAGATTTATCACATGATATCTCGCCCCAGAATATACTTCAGGGTGCCCATGTCCTATCTCAGGCGGCTCCTTTTTTCCCAAAAGACACCATACATGTAGCAGTTATAGATCCCGGAGTGGGAACATCTTCTAGACATCCGATCCTTGTTGAAACTTCAAGGTATCTGTTTGTGGGTCCTGATAACGGCATTTTTGAATTGGTCTTGCAAAGCGAAAAGGTTAGAAGGGTTATACATTTATCCAATAGAGAGTTCTTTTTAAAAGATGTAAGCCACACATTCCATGGCAGAGATATTTTTGCACCTGTGGCTGCATATCTCTCCCTTGGTGTAGATCCTGCCGGCTTTGGAAAGAAGAACGGCAGAATAAAGAAACACAGACTAGAGAGACCACGGACGAACAAAGGTATCATAACCGGTACAATCATCCATATTGACAGATTTGGGAATATAATAACGAATATTCAAAAAGATTTCATTGCCCCTGCAAAGCCGGGCAAGTTTATCCTGAAGGTTGGTGATAGAGTGATAAAAAAGCTTGTTGGGACCTACGGTAAAGCTGAAAGGGGAGAAACAGTTGCATTGATAGGTAGTAACGGGATGCTGGAGATAGCAAAAAGGGATGGAAGTGCAGCGCTTGAACTTGCATCTGGCCCGGGCCAGAGAGTAACTGTTAGGATTTTGAAATAATGCCTAATTAGTTTTCATCCGGAAAGTGCTCTTTTGCAAGTGACAGTTCCCTCGGGTATCTAAGTTGCAAGTTGCAAGACAGGGCTTATTAACCTTGCCTTGGTCTTAACCTTAACCTTAGCCTCCCTCCTCCAACCGCTAACACTATTGACCTCAAGCTTCTTTCCTCACCTTGATGGTAAATGAAGATGCAAAGCGACCGCTTTCAAAAACTTACTGGAAAAAACTTAGGTATTTGGCCGTCACTTTGTATACAGATTGACTGTAGTGGAAAGTGTATGATATATTATACTTTAGGCGCTTCGTGCCAATTGGAATAATGGAATCTATGTTACGAGTTGCGGGTTACGGGTTTAACACGCAACACGAAACTCGCAACACGCAACCATTCCATGTGTAAAGCAATATGCGACAGTCTGAATAAAACAGCTTTAATTTCAGGAGGTTATAGAAATTCCGAGACGTATAGAACCTAGGGGGTTGTATGAGACATCATGAAAGGCTGATAGTTTCAGCCTTTTTTCTATCCTTCACTATCACATCCTGTGTTTCCTTTCCAGGGGCTGAACCTAAGATAGATGGCAATGACAAGGCGGCCATCAAATTTGTTACGACGGACTCTACCATAGCGGATGCCTATTATCACTTTTCTATAGCCCAGTTTCTGATAAAGAAAGGCGATATAGATGGTGCTATTGATGAGTACAAGAAGGTTATAAAGGTCAACACACAGTCACCTCTTCTCTATTATGATCTTGCACACCTGTATATACAAAAGGGCGATAATGAGTCTGCTCTTGCAAATCTTAAAAAGGCGGTAGAAGTAGATCCAGACTATGGACCGGCATATCTCCTTCTTGGGAATCTATATTCAACCCTTAAGAGGGATAATGATGCCATAGAGGCTTACAATACCGCAATAGGACTTGAACCTAAAAAGCAAAAACCATACATTCTTTTAGCCATGCTATATGAGGAACGTAAGAATTACGACCTTGCCATTTCTACCCTTGAAAGGATTTTAGAGATAGATCCTGATTCCGTGACGGCCTATTATTATATGGGGCGAGTAGAAACAGGGAGAACCCGCTATAGTAAGGCCGAGGAATATTACAAAAAGGCCCTGGACTTAGACCCCCATTATGGTTCTGTCTATATTGACCTCGGTATGATGTTTGAGGTCGAAAAGAAGATTGATGATGCAATAGATAGTTACCAGAAAGCCCTAAAATACCAACCACGGAATAAAAATTTACGAATAAAGATGGCACAACTTCTCATACAACAGAAGAGGCTGGATGAGGCGCTTGCACAGTACAAAGAGTTAGAGAAATTTTCCACCAATAAACCCAGCGTTAGGACAAGGATAGGGCTCATATATTTTGAAAAGAAAGAGTACGATAAGGCGATAGACGAGTTTAAGGGTGTGCTTTTGGCAAACCAGGAGGAACACAAGGTTAGATACTATCTTGCGTCTGTGTATGAAGAGAAAGGAGACATGGAAAAGGCCAGTGAGGAGTTCGGGAAGATACCGTCTGAAGCTGACATCTTTGTTGATTCCAGGATACATCTTGCATTTATCTATGAAAGGCAGGGCAGAATAGATGATGCGGTGGATGTCATCAAAGAAGCGATAGAGCTTAAAGGCGAGGATACTGGACTATACAGGTTGCTTGCAACAGTATACAAACAGGCCAACCGCTTCGATGATGCGATAAAGACGATTCAAAGGGCGATTGAACTGGAACCTGAGAATCAGGAGATGCACTTTACGCTTGGGGTTCTTTACGATGACATCGATGAAGATGAGAAGAGCATAGAGGAGATGCGAACGGTAATAAGGCTTAATCCAGATCATGCAAATGCCCTAAATTATCTGGGCTATACTTTCGCGGAAAAAGGCATAAACCTGGATGAGGCAGAGGAACTAATAAAGAAGGCCCTGAGCCTGAAACCCGATAGTGGACCGATGATAGATAGCCTCGGCTGGGTATATTATAAGAAAGGTGATTTTGACAGGGCTGTGGTTGAACTTGAAAGGGCAGCTAAATACATCCCAGAAGACCCGATTGTTGCAGAGCATCTCGGTGATGCTTACTATAAGAAGGGAATAAAAGAGAAGGCTCTAAAGTATTTTGAAATATCGTACACACTCGATCCAAAGAACAAAAGTTTGCAAGAGAAGTTGGAAAAGCTAAGGATGGAGATTGAAAAGGGTGCTCACCCTAAGCCTACCTCTGAATGATACAACTTACCGCAGATGAATACCCCGTTTACATCACGTTTGTTAAGAAGTGTAGTGGTAAAATCAAATAGTCTTTGGCTCATATTACTATTGATCATATCCGGGTGCACAATCATCATGCCTTACCAGAGACCTTCGGATAAAGATGTTATTCCGGAGGGTATTGAAGGTAGTGCAAAAAACCTTGTGGCAACGGCCACAATAAGAATGGAGAAGATAGGCGGCCTGAATTTTACGGCTAGGGCCGTTATAATTGCCTCAGAACCTGACCATTTCAGAATAGAATTCCTCGGTCCTTTTAATCAGGTTGTATTTGTACTTGCATGTGACGGTAAGAACCTTTCTTTGCTTGATGAGAGAAAAGAATTGCTGCGCAGATGGCCTGCTGCAGAATCCCCCTATCCATTTAATGGTGGAGAGATAGCCTCCTATCTGCTGGGGAGTACCCCAACGGTATTCGGGGATAAGGACCCGTTTAAAGAGACAGTTGTCTCAAGAATGAAAGAGGGATATGTTGAAAGTAT
>JAUXIU010000076.1 GCA_030620895.1 Deltaproteobacteria bacterium | reverse complement strand
TAGAAGCCTCCCCGCCTGCCTAGAAAGATACTTCCGCTTATTATAGCCAGGAAATACAATGGGGAGAGGAAGCTATCCACTCCGCCAGTTACATATATGATAGCTGTAACAAGGAGGATATCGAATAATACCTGCCAATGGGCAAACGCCATCAACCCTTTAAGCCATCGAAGGCAGAGGAGATAGATTATCGTTAAAAAGCATATGCCTATGATTATGTTGTAGAGGGGATATAGCTGTGGGCGGAATGGTGAGTCAGCTTTAATCTGAAACCAGGCCGTTACTCCAAGGAAGAGAACAGCAAAGATCACCCTCAAGGCTATTAATGTCAATAGTTTGTTCTTGAGGGTCTCTTTCTGCTGAGAATACCCGCCATTTTTGGTGGGGATTCTGCTTTGGTAGGATGGCTTATTCATCGGTATAGCTCACCTTAATATACCCCTGAAGATGTGGAATTTATACCCCAAAACTTAGGCATTTCAGGAACTATTCTTTGCGGTGAGTATCCAATTTACCAGCAACCGGCATCCTATCCGCCGGCTGCCCCTGCGAGCTGGAATATCGGCAAATACATCGTAATAACAAGACCACCGACTATAACCCCCAGGAAGACCATCAGCATCGGTTCTATAAGGGAGGTTAAGGCTGACACTGCCGTTTCAACCTCTTCTTCGTAAAAATCGGCGATCTTATTTAACATTGAATCAAGTGAACCACTCGACTCTCCAACTGATATCATCTGTGTTACCATGCCGGGAAAGATTTTCGTCTCACCAAGTGGTTCTGCAAATGTCTTGCCCTGACTGAGTGCCGTCCTTGATTTTATAATGCCAGCCTCAATAACCTTGTTACCTGCAGTCTTCGCAACCACTTCGAGTGCCTCAAGGATAGGAACACCGCTACTTAGCATCGTACCCAATGTCCTTGTAAATCTCGCAATGGCCGTCTTTCTAAGGAGGTCGCCAAAGACAGGTATCTTAAGGAAGACGCCATCCATTACTACTCTACCACGTACCGTGCCATAGTATTTCTTTAAACCATAACCAACCCCCACAAGTGACAGAAGTAATATATACCAGTAGCTTTTAAGCCAGTCGCTCAAATTTATGACTATCTGGGTTGGAAGGGGTAGTGCCTTTCCGAAGTCTGAAAACATATCCTCGAATATAGGCACAACAAAGACCAGTAAACCAGTCACTATTATAAGAGCTACAATGATTACTGCAGCTGGATAGGTCATTGCCCCCTTTATAGCGTTCTTTATCTTTTCATTCTTCTCCATAAATACAGAGAGTCTATTCAGTATTGTATCAAGGATACCACCCACCTCTCCTGCCGCAACCAGGTTTACATACAAATCATCAAATACCTTTGGATGCTTTTTAAGTGCATCGGCAAATGTGCTTCCTCCCTCAACGCTGGCTTTTACATCTGACAGTACCTTTTTGAACTCCTTATTCTCTTGCTGGCTGCTGAGAATCTCGAGACACTGGACAAGAGGTAGTCCTGCATCTATCATGGTGGCAAACATCCGTGTAAATACGACAACCTCTTTTGTTGTGATTACCTTCCCGAGACCAGGTATCTTCAGTTGAATGGAACCCAGCCCCATCTTCTTTTCTGTAATGGAGGATGGAACGATCTGCTGCCTTCTTATAGTAGCAGTTGCAGAGGCCAGATTAGGGGCATCTATAACCCCCTTCTTAACCTCTCCACTCATTGTTCTACCTTCATAAGCGAATGTCGGCATATCTACCTCACTACACCAGGCGACAGCGAAGCGCCAGTTTTTGATATCATCTGCCTGATTTCATCAGGGTCGGTACTCCTTCCGATAGCCTCTTCAAGCGTTATTTCCCTCCTATTATAAAGGGAAAAGAGGCTCTGATTCATGGTCTGCATACCAAACTTTGCCTGCCCTACCTGCATCTGTGAATATATCTGATGAATCTTGTCCTCTCTTATAAGGTTCCTTATGGCAGCATTTGGAACCATTATCTCCACCGCAAGAATCCTTCCCGCTCCATCAGCCCTGGGAAGAAGCAACTGTGATACAACACCCTCCAGTACAAACGAAAGCTGTGCCCTTACCTGGGGCTGCTGATTTGAAGGGAATACATCGATTATCCTGTTCATGGTCTGGACACAGGAGTTTGTATGGAGTGTTGCCAGACAAAGATGACCCGTCTCTGCAATTGTCAATGCCGTCTCTATAGTCTCCAGGTCCCTCATCTCACCCAATAAAACCACATCAGGGTCCTGTCTCAATACATATTTTAATGCCCTTTTAAATGTATGGGTATCAGCGCCAACCTCCCTTTGATTTACCAGCGCTTTCTTGGAGGTATGGAGATACTCTATTGGGTCTTCAATCGTTATAATATGATTATCTTTTTCCATGTTGATTTTATCGATCATCGCAGCGAGTGTTGTTGACTTACCACATCCCGTAGGACCAGTTACCAGAACCAATCCCCTGGGCTTATTGGTAAATTCATCACAAATTGGAGGTAGCCCAAGGTCCTGGGTTGACTTTATATTAAACGGGATTGACCTGAAGACAGCCGCCACTGCACCTCTCTGTACGAAGACGTTTCCTCTGAACCTGCTCAAGCCCTTTAACCCGAATGAAAAGTCCAGTTCATTCTCCTCCTCAAATTTATGCTTCTGGGCATCTGTGAGTATACTGTAAGCAATCTGTTTAGTCTGTGCAGAGTTAAGTGTAGGCAGATCCATAGGGACAAGGTTGCCATGCAACCTGAGTCTCGGTGGAGAACCTGCTGTTAAATGTAGGTCCGATGCACCCTTTTCAATCATGGTGTTTAAGAGTTCGTGTACACTAATCTTCTGTTCTTGCTCTCCCACTACAATCCTCCTATTATTCAGATCTTTTAACAGATATTACACAGATATCCTTTTAGCTAACACTATCACTTATCAAACAATCCATTCTGTGATCTTTGTCACCTGTCAGCGTGCACTCAATCTCCCATCGTTACTCTCAATATCTCTTCGAGGGTTGAGACCCCTTCTTTTATCTTTTGAAGCCCGCTCATTCTTAACGTCTTCATCCCTTCATCAACCGCGGCTCTCTTCAATTCAGCTGTAGAAACACCATTCAATACAAGATCCTTTAATGTCTCACTGAGTGGCATAACCTCATAAAGGGCTACCCTGCCCTTATACCCTGTCCCGTTGCATTTTGCACATCCCTTCCCTTTATAACACTGTACCGACCCTCCTTCAGGGGTGAAGCCAAGATCTATCAATGTCTGTTCTGCCACCTTAACTTGTTCTTTACACTCATTGCATATCTTTCTTGCAAGTCTCTGAGCAAGAACAAGGTTTGTAGATGAGGCTATAAGAAATGGTTCTATACCCATATTAAGAAGCCTGTTGATAGACGATGGGGCATCGTTTGTATGGAGTGTTGATAGGACAAGGTGGCCGGTTAATGCGGCCTTTATGGAGATCTCTGCGGTTTCGTAATCCCTTACCTCACCAACCATTATAATGTCAGGGTCTTGCCTCAAAAAGGCTCTGAGGGCCGCTGCAAAGTTTAACCCTATCTCTTCATGCATCTGAACCTGGTTTATGCCCATGAGGTTATATTCCACGGGGTCCTCGGCGGTAGATATATTCTCACTGATCTTATTAAGATCAGTGAGGGCCGAGTACAGTGTCGTTGTCTTTCCACTCCCTGTTGGTCCTGTAACAAGGACCATGCCCCACGGCTTATGTATTGCCTCCAAAAAATTATCGAGTGCCTCCTGCTCAAAACCCAGTTTGGTCATGTCTAACTGGAGGCTACTTTTATCCAGAAGCCTCAACACAACCTTTTCGCCAAAGAGGGTTGGCAGGACAGATACCCTGTAGTCCATCTCTTTATCCGCTCCCAACTTTAATTTGATCCTGCCGTCTTGAGGAAGTCGCCGCTCGGCTATATCGAGGCTGGACATAATCTTTATCCTTGAAACGATCGCGTTCTTCATCCTCACAGGGGGGTTCATTACCTGTTGAAGGACACCATCTATCCTGTATCTTACCCTGAAATATTTTTCGTATGGTTCCAGGTGTATATCGCTTGCATCCTTTTTTATTGCATCTGTCAATACAAGGTTTACAAGTTTTACAACTGGCGCATCTTCTATCTCCTTTTTGAGGTCAGAGATATCAACCTCTTCCTCTTCTTGTACAACCTCCATCTCGCTCTCATCGAATTCGGTCAGGACATCACCAATATCCATCTCAGGAACCGCATAGTGCTTATCTATTGCCGATTTTATTGCAGTCTCGGAGGAAACCATTGGTTCTACATTGTATCCAGTCAGAAATTTTATATCATCGATAACGAATATATTGGATGGGTCGGACATTGCTACTATCAATGTAGATCCCGTTCTACTTGTCGGTATAATCTGGTATTTTTTAGCGACATCTTCAGAGATGAGTTTTATTACATCCGGAACGATTTCTACTGTGGCGAGATCGATTGCGGGTATTCCATATTGTTTGCTCAAGAAAGCCGTGAGGTCTTTCTCATTTATAAACCCAAGTTTAGTTAAATTATAACCAATTTTTCCTCCTGAGACACGCTGTTCTTCTATGGCCTTATTTAGCTGCTCCTGGGTAATTATATTGCTCTTAACCAGGAGTTCCCCAAATCTATCAACCATATTGGAAGGCCCTTTTTTTAATGTTGAGTTTTTCATGGAAATATTGTTATAAAGCAAATGCTATTAAAATCTATCAAGCTTGTCAAGGGAATAAGAAATTGGAATTACGGGAATTGTCCCGTTCAAAATATTATTCTCAAAAGGAGGACAGTATGAACATAAATAATTTCATGAGGGTTGCTCTGGTTTGTGTTGTTGTTTTTACAGGAATTATTGCTATAAAGCCGTATACCAGGTCGGAGTATGCATATGCCAGTCTGTCTGGTAATCTGGATTATATCCAGGTTTTAAGCGAAGATTTCCGAAACGGAACAGATGACTACATAATCCTTCTCGACTCCAGAAACGGTAATATCTGGGCGTACCAACAAGATGCTTTATATGCTGGTTTCGATATATCAGATCAATTAAAAGATAAATCCAAAGACCCCGAAAAAATCAAGAAGGTATTAGAAAAGCTAGAGAGAAAGTATGAACCTGTTTACCTTGGCAAACTGAAAGAATTAGGAAAGACAATTCAGTACAGGAAAGGCTCAAATAAGTAACAGGTATCATATAATCCATGAAGAGGGGATGTTAAGGATTGTTTTGAATAGTAAGTATTATTGTTTCCAGCGCAAAAACCCCTTAAAATTTAAGATTGACGAATGAAAAGAATGAATTAGGAATAATTCCTAATAGCTTTTTAGGTTGTAGCTTTTTAGGCTACTCCTTGTTTTCCCTAAAAACCTAATAAGCTAAGAAGCTAATTCCTGTAACTTAAATTGACAAAACTTGCATCCTAACCGTAACCTAATGACTTAACCAATTGAAAAATGAAGATAGAATAAACAGCACTACGCAATACGATGCTTATACGCTTTTTACAGTAAAAACAATTATTGATTTCAATGTCAATTAGTGTTATAATTTTTTTGTAAATTGGTATTTATCTCCTAGAGGCAAGAGCCGAATCATCTATAGATGAAATAGGTTCTGCCACATATGCCCGTAGCGGTGTTAGTTTGGTGGTTTCTGGTTATCAAATCAAAGAAGCTTACAGACTTCAAAGGAGGTGAATTATAATGTATATACTTGAAAGGGAAGATAAAGAAATACGACACCTTGAAATAGGATATATAGTGGTAAGCGGAGCTATAACGGCTGTTATGGTTCTTTCCTTTATTATTGGAACCCTCTTCTACTAACCTAATCG
>JAUXIU010000199.1 GCA_030620895.1 Deltaproteobacteria bacterium | reverse complement strand
TAAAGGTTCCTTTGTTTCTGGTACCGGTGGCCAATATCCCAGAGAGCTATGCGGCTTGAGGTAATTGTACTCCCGTCTCCAGCGTTCCGTCAACACCTAAGGATCTATTGATTATTGGTTGAAATATTGAGCTCTGCAGTAGGTTTTAGGAATGTTTAGTACAGGAAGAAGTGGTGAGATTTTAGGGCAGGGCAATTCAAGGGACATCATACCAATTTCTTCTAAACAAAAATTGGTATAATATCTCCAGATTTGACATTATTCCATTAATTCAACAACGTCCCTTAGTATTCCTTAGTTTATCGTGATTATTACTTTTATCCCCGCTGTATCGTTCAGCACCGATGCCGGCAGATAGCCTATAGCCCCTGCAGACTCTTTAACCTTATCGACTATCTGATTGAAGCTCTTATAGGAGGCTGGCAAGCGCACCCCCTCACGAAATGATCTCCTCATCCAGTAACGCCTGTACCCCATCGAAGTCTTCCCTACCAAGGCTGTGAGGAACCTATCCTTGACCTCGCCCTCGCGGTGGTTCAAGGGCGCGACCTTAACACCGTTTAGAAACGTTATGTGGCCAAGGTATATATCTTTTACGCCCTCCTCCTTTAAGCCGCTAAGGGGGCCTTTTGCGTTAACTATTACGGCTATCTCCTCGGCATAGAGGTTTGTAGCCAGAAGGAGGGCTATAATGGTAAAAATGAGTATTTTCATGGTTTTTGTATTTGTATCGATTGCTTATTTCGAGGTCGCTGAAATACGGGTCCGCAGCATCCACATCCAGGCTTTCAAATCTGGTGTAGGGCGTAATGTCATCATAGATATTATAGGCAAGAGCTGTATATAGAAAGCAGACCAAGGCGCGACGAAAGTGAAAAGCGAGGCGTACATCGCGCCGCTGGCATCATTCATCAAAGCACTATTCGATTTTGCCAAGTTCTTGAATCTTCTCCTCAAGCTGAACGACATACCATTTAACCTCTTTCCTCATCTCCTCCATCTTCAATTCCCTGCCCGCCATGAGTTTGTTCATCCGCTCAACCTCGTCAAGCTTCTGTTTGAGCTTATCCTCCGTCTTCTTCCTTAAATACAATTCGCCGATGAGTTCTGCGACCAAATGGATATGCTTCTTTGCATCCTCTATGATATAATCAGACTGGTGCCTGTATTCTTTTGCGGCTTTGAGCAGTTCGCCGCTTTCAACCTTAAACTCTTTGGCCAGTTCATCGACGGTATCTTTGTCTGTCGGTGGCATCCCGTAGCCAAAGTTTATGGAGCCAATTATCCTTTCACCTGCCTTTATAGGAACAGCATAGATGTTTATTCCACCCGCACAGGGACTGAGATTATATGGCTTCCCTGTCTCGATGCTTACTCTAGATGTCTCTGTCCAGCACGACTCGTGGCAAAGCCATTTACCCGAGTCTAAGGCCTCTTGATTGTCATCGGTATCACATAAGGCACGGGACCTCCTGTCCAGAAAATTACAATATGAGGATGTAAAGAGGGCGGTGGCATAACTCCCGTCAACCTCATATATGGCAGCGGATGTCTCAAGCAGGTCTAGATAGTTGTGGGCTATCCTCTCCAGCGTACCCTTGCCTATTGTATCGAGGAGGTCCCTGCATTTATTAAGCTCGGTTATGTCACCATACGACTCTGGTTCTTTCACTGTATACCTCCCTTATATAAATATGCTTTGCTCTATGTGAATGAGCAAGATCGGTACCATATTAAATTCCTCGCTTCAAAAAGAATATTTTAGCAGGTACTCTTTCTATTAATCTAAGTGGTTATCATTGAACACCTCTATGCCAAGTCTTCGTGTTATAAGGTTTATTGACTTGTATCAATATAGAGGCAGGGTTATTTTTGTCTACATGCTCAGAATGTCTGCTACCGCCCTTTTTATATCACTCGGGTGTGAAGGTTTTTTCAAGTATCTCAAATTGCTTTCTATAAAGAAGGATTCCCGTTCATCGTCTAAAGCACCTGTAAAGAAGAGGAAACGCTCCTTGATAGTAGGAAACATTTCAAAGGCCTTTTTGTAAAGCTCTATTCCGTTCATACGAGGCAAATCTACATCAGTTATAATTGTTGCAAAGTATTTTTTGTGGATCTTTTTAAGTGCCTCTTCCCCATCAGTTGTAGTCTCGATGACGCCTTCATCTCTGAGAATTTCTGTAAGTAGACTTCTTATTATTACATCATCATCCACCACAAGGAGCTTTTCCTGCCATACAGGTGGCAGCTCCCTTATTCTATCGAGAAAAACGTGCAGTTCCGGATCCGATTCTATGAACCGCTCTATCTTTTTAATATGTTTTTGGATATTGACTGCTGTAGGAATAAATTCCCTAAAATCCTTTATTAAAATACTGATTACATTTAAGCAGATTTTGTTATACTCTGAGCATTCGGTAGAGGCTATGCAATCTATCAAATTCTCTTTTGTAAGCGAATTTGCATCTATCCTTTTTTCACATAACGATAAGAAAATCTCTGTTGCATCTATTACATCTTTATCCATAGATACATTGAAAGGATTGGACCGCTTGTTTTCAATGAGTTCAGAAGCCTTGCAAAAATAATCAATGTGCTTTTCCTCATCTATG
>JAUXIU010000092.1 GCA_030620895.1 Deltaproteobacteria bacterium | reverse complement strand
GTGTTTCCCTTGATTCATTCGGCAAAGACAATAATTGACGTGCCTAAAAGCGCTGAAGTCATTACATCATAAATAGCTGCGCATACAGAGTGTCAGAACAAAGCAGACCAAGGCGCGACGAATGCGAGGAGTGAGGCGAACTTTATAGAACGCCGCAACGACGAGCCGAGGAGCCGGGGCACCCACACAAAGTGAGGGTCGGGTATGCAAAGTTATGACGCTCTGTATAAAAAGGATTATCAATCAACGGTCATCTAGTCTGGCAAGCATTTTATTCTTTGGCAGCATCTTAAGTGACATATAAAAATCTTTGTCCCCTTTTAAAAGTTCTGATACCCTTACAAGTCTGTATCCCCTCTCCTCAAGTTCATCTATTATCTCACCCAGCATACTTACGGCCTTATCGCTCTTGCGTGTCGTTCCAAGGTGCATGAGGACAATCCCTCCTCCAACACCACTGCCATCTCTTCCAAAATTTAGTATCCTTTTCTTTATCTTCTCCGACGAATAATACAACCGCGACTCCTCATCATCCACCCAGTCAAGGCTATCCAGAGTTTCCTTCCTTTTATAGTCTCTCGTCCAGTTCACATGTATGTAGCCTGCCTCAAACGCCCATTGTCTGATCTCTTCGTTAACTTCACCGTACGGGGCCCTCCAGAGAGAGGCCATTTCCTCTCCCGTTACCATCTTAAAGAGCCTTGCGGTCCCTCTAAGCTCCCTATCCATAAAATTCTTATCAACTATTGGAAGGGTTGTGTGCCTTAAATCCTTTGCAAAACTTGTTAGATGTGGATGGGTCATAGTATGGTTGCCGACCTCATGGCCATCCTTCACCATCTGCCGCACAAGTTGTGGATAATCTTTTATAAAACCCCCTGTGAGAAATATTGTAGTCTTTATATTACGCTGCCTTAGTGCCTCTAGTATTTCCTTTGCCTCATCAGCCCCTGCTCCACCGTCAAAAGTTATAGAGAGCTCTTTCTTGCTGCTCCTCCCTCTATAGATGTCAGGTGGAATAAAAGTCACCCCCGGTCCTCCGTAAGCATTGTTCCTCCCCGATAGATCTATGGCAGATGTCTTGTCAAAATCGATACTCTTGTCTTTAACCGGCAGTCCAATTCCCTTTATTTTTCCTGTTAACTCTCTTATATCTGGTTCCTCTTTATAAGGTCCTGTGGCTACGTCTTTTAAGGTAGAATAAGTGCTTGCGCTTCTCCCTTGTAAAATCACATTGGGGGAGGTTACATAGGTCTCTGCCGAAATACTTGTATAGATAAAAACAAAAGAGAGGGAGGTAATGCTGAGAAATGCGCCTTCCTTTAATGGTAATTTCTTGACTCTTTCAACCGAGGCGGCTTCTATTTTTGCAACAAGCTTTTTTATATAAAGATCTATATGATAATCATCAAGATACTTTCTTAGGGTCTTGATGTCTCCCGATATATTGATGCAAAGTTCACCAATAATATTTTTTACAAGCCTTATGGTATTTGAAATAAAAATTAAAGTGGCCGGGTAAATTAATGGTGCTGTCTTCCTGGTTACATCATAGGGTTTTTTAAAAAGTGGGAGGGTTAATGCTTTTTTATGGAGCGTCGGTACTTTCTTTGTAAAAAAAACCTCAACACTTTCTATCCAACCACGGATCGTATCCTTAGCCTTGCATCTATTGCCACAGTATGTCCTATGGCAGTAGTATATTACTTCACATCTGAAGTAGATGTACATGCCACAGAAACAACATGCTCCTTTGTTTAAATTATGCGGATGATGGTGGCTGTACATCCTAAGAACTTATCATTGTCTCTCTCCAATAGTCAAGATGCCCCGCCCTATGGGCGGGGCATCTTGACAGCAAGGAAGTTTCCATTACCTTAGCACGCCTTGACCCCGCCTTGTAGGCGGGGTCAAGGCGTGCATACTGTTAATTCTAATGGAGAATGGAATTAAATGTCTAGGTTTACAACATCAAGTGCGTGTTTCTCTATAAACTCCCTCCTTGGCTCAACCTCATCACCCATTAGCTTTGTGAATACCTCATCGGTCTCGATCACATCCTCGACCTTTACCTGGAGCAGTGTTCTCTTTTCTGGGTCCATCGTGGTCTCCCATAGCTGTCCCGGGTTCATCTCCCCCAGACCTTTATATCTCTGTATATATAGGCCTTTTTTGCCTATCTCAAACACATTGTCGAGAAGGCCCTGGAATGTATTAATCCTTCTAGAGGACCCCTCAAAGATTATCTCATAAGGTGGTTCTCCGATGGATTTAAGCTCCACACCTATTTTCCTTAATTCCTGAAATTCTGGAGAAAAGAGGAGCTCTTTATCCACGATAGTTTCAAGTTGCAAACCGTTTCGCTTGGAAATACACTTAAACATCAGACAGTTATGTTCCGTATCTTCATCGGTTATAAATTCTACTGGTGTAATCTCCGGATACAATGCTTTCATGTGTTTCCTGACATCCTCCAAGAGCCCCTTCAGGGCCTTTTTATCATTAAGCATATTTGCCCCAAATTCGTCTTCCATGGCAAGGGTTGCCAGCACCCCTCCTTCCTTCCGTCTCTTTACAATCATCCTTACTATCCCCTGGAACCTGGCAATCTTTCTTAGCATGTTTAATAGCCCCACCCCTTTTAGTTCACCCTTTCCGTTCTTCGCTCTTAAGGTCAAGGATTCAGAGGCTACCTCTAAGACAAAATCATCCATCGCGGCGTCATCCCTAATATATCTCCCCATCTTACCCTTCTTAACCTTGAAGAGTGGTGGCTTAGCTATATATAGATGCCCTCTCTCCACAAGTGGCGTCATCTGCCGATAAAAAAAGGTTAAAAGTAGTGTTCTTATATGTGAGCCGTCTACATCAGCATCGGTCATTATTATAATCCTATGGTACCGCAATCTGTCAGCATTAAAGTCCTCCTTGCCTATACCACAACCCAATGCGGTTATTAGGTTTCTTATCTCTTCATTGGTGAGCATCTTGTCAAATCTGGCCTTTTCAACGTTGAGTATCTTGCCCCTTAGCGGCAATATCGCCTGAGACCTCCTGTCCCTCCCCTGTTTTGCTGAGCCACCCGCTGAGTCTCCTTCAACTATAAACAGTTCACTCAGTGCAGGGTTCGTCTCCTGACAGTCGGCGAGTTTGCCGGGTAGTGATGTGGATTCCAGCGCGCCTTTCCTCCTTATAAGTTCCTTTGCCTTCTTAGCCGCATCTCTTGCCCTTGCGCCCTCAGCCGCTTTTAGTATGATCTTTTTGGCCACCGATGGATTTTCTTCGAAAAACGTAGATAATCCTTCATTCAGTACCGTCTTTACATATCCCTCCACCTCACTGTTTCCAAGCTTTGTCTTTGTCTGACCCTCGAACTGTGGGTTTGGAAGCTTCACGCTTATAACGGCCGTTAATCCTTCCCTGACATCGCCACCCTGGAGGGGCTCTTTGATGTCTTTCAGAAGGTTCCTGCTTGCAGCATAGCTATTCACTGTCCTCGTCAATGCGGATTTAAATCCCGACAGATGAGTGCCCCCCTCGGTTGTGTTTATATTGTTCGCGTATGAGAATATGTTTTCACTGTAACCATCGTTCCATTGCAGGGCAATTTCCACCGGGACATCATCTCTTTTACTAGAAACATATATTACTTTGGGGTGTGTCGCGGTTTTTGCTTTATTAAGATGCTCAACAAAGGAAACTATTCCTCCGTTATACTGAAACTCATGGGACTTGTTGCTTCTTTCATCGTTCAGAATTATGAGAATGCCCTGGTTTAAGAAAGAAAGCTCTCTTAGCCGCTGAGAGATTGTGTCGAAACTGAATTCTGTTGTCTCAAATATATTGCCATCTGGTTTAAATGTAATCTTTGTGCCGGTCTTTGAACTCTTACCAACTATATCAAGGAGGCCGGTAGCCCTACCAACTTCATACCTTTGTTGAAAGACCTTGCCATCCCTTTTTATCTCAACATCGAGCCACTCTGACAGGAAGTTCACAACAGTAACACCCACACCGTGCAGGCCACCGGAGATCTTATATGCCTTGCCTCCAAACTTTCCCCCTGCATGAAGCTCTGTCAATACCACCTCCACCGTTGGCTTCTTCTTAACCGGATGCCTCTCTACAGGGATCCCCCTTCCATCATCCTCTATGGTCACACTGTTGTCGATGTGAATTGTTACCCTCACGTTCTTGCAATAACCCGCAAGAGCCTCGTCTATAGAGTTATCCACAACCTCATAAACAAGGTGATGTAGCCCCATAGCCCCCGTGGAACCTATAAACATCGCCGGCCTTTTTCTTACAGCCTCAATTCCTTCCAAGACCTTTATAGATTTCGCATTATAGCTTTCTTTAACCAATTCCCTCTACCCCCATTATACTCTCATTGGCATTGCAACATACTTATATCCATCAGCATCTACAGGTTGCAATAGGCCTGGATCCAACTGACCCTTTAATCCAAACATCACATCCTCTGTACCCACCGCCTCCAGGGCATCGATTATATACCTTGCATTAAATCCTATAACCAGATCATCCCCTTTGTAATTAATGTCCAGCTCCTCTTTGGCCTCACCCAAATCAGGGCTGCTAGATGAAAGCTCTAGCCTTCCCTTTGAAAACGAAAACTTCACACCCCTTCCTTTATCCGTAGAAAGGATCGATACCCTTTTTAGAGAGGAAAGCAAATTAACCCTATTCATTGTTACCGTCTTATCATTGTCCTTTGGTACAACCTGTTTGTAATCAGGGAATTCACCATCTATTAATCTTATAACAACGATTGTATTATCTCTTATTATAATACAATGTGTCTTTGTGAAGCCCAATTGGAAGTTTCTCTCCCTCTCCTCAAGGAGTTTCCTGAACTCCGTTACCC
>JAUXIU010000220.1 GCA_030620895.1 Deltaproteobacteria bacterium | reverse complement strand
GTTGAATTTATTAAAGGATGGCTATCATCATTTGACGATTGAAGATTGAAAAAAATGAATTAGGAATTATGAATTTATAATACGCAATACGCACGACGCATCACGCAATACGAAATACGTAACCCGAAAACTCGTAACTCGTAACACGTAACCCGTAAGAGGATGAAGACATGGAGATAATCTCTGACTTTCTAGTGATAGGAAGTGGTATCGCTGGACTTAGCTTTGCATTAAAGGTTGCACGATTTGGGACCGTCTCTATAATTACAAAGCTCAACAGGTCTGAATCGACAACATATTACGCTCAGGGTGGTATAGCTTCTGTTCTAAGTAAGGATGACACGTTTGAAGCGCATATAAAGGATACAACTGATGCTGGTGCCGGGCTGTGTCATGAAGATATTGTTGAGATGGTTGTGAAAGACGGTCCTGAGAGAATAGAAGAGCTTATCAATCTGGGTGCACGGTTTTCTACGAAGAAGACCAACGATATTGAAGACCTGGACCTCGGGAAAGAAGGAGGCCACTCAAAGAGAAGGATTGTTCATGCAGGAGACTTTACTGGTAGGGAGATTGTGGATGCACTTCTCAGGGCGGTTGATAAGAGCAAGAACATCTCAATATTCGAAAATCACATAGCGGTAGATCTTATAACCCACTCTAAATTTGTGCATAACAGTGGGGAGGATAGGTGCTGGGGGAGCTATGTGCTCGACAAAGGTACCGGGGATATAAAGACATTTCTTTCAAAAGTTACTATACTGGCTACAGGTGGTGCAGGCAAGGTATACCTAATTACAAGTAACCCTGATATTGCCACAGGTGATGGTATTGCAATGGCCTTTAGGGCTGGAGCCGTTGTGGCAAATATGGAATTTATACAGTTTCATCCTACATGTCTCTTTCATCCAGATGCGAAGGTCTTTTTAATATCAGAGGCAATGAGAGGTGAAGGATCTGTGCTACGTCTTAAAGATGGAACGCCATTTATGGAGAGATATCATCCCCAGAAGGACCTTGCACCGAGGGATATAGTAGCAAGAGCCATAGACTTTGAACTCAAAAAAAGTGGCGATGATTGTGTATATCTAGACATTACTAAAAAACCTGCCAGTTTTGTAAAAAAGCGCTTTCCGAATATATACAAGAAATGTATTAACTTCGGTTTTGATATGACAAAAGAACCCATTCCTGTTGTACCAGCTGCGCACTATATATGCGGAGGTGTATTAACAGACAGCTATGGAGAGAGCAGTGTTAGAAGACTATTTGCAATAGGTGAGACAGGATGTACGGGTCTACATGGAGCAAACCGGCTGGCATCGAACTCACTTCTTGAAGCACTTGTATTTGCCAATAGGGCCTCTGAAAAGGCATTAGAAATTCTGAAAGACCATAAAGAACCATATCCTCATATTCCTGCATGGAAGACCGGAAAGGCTATAGACAGCGATGAGGCGGTTGTAATTAGTCATAACTGGGATGAAATAAGACGCTTCATGTGGAATTATGTGAGTATTGTGAGGTCAAACAGGAGGCTTGAGCGGGCAATTAGAAGGATAGAAAACCTAAAGACCGAGATAAACAAGTATTACTGGGATTTTACCATAACCGGCGACCTTGTTGAGCTAAGAAATCTCGCAGTTGTGGCTGAGTTAATTGTAAAGGCTGCAGCTATCAGGAAGGAGAGCCGTGGTCTGCACTTTAATATAGATTATCCAGAAAAGGATGATAAGAGATGGAAGTGTGATACTATCTTGAAGGCTTAAAGACCCGTGTCAACTGTTAGATGTTCTGTAACCCGTAACCCGCAACTTATCTGTTATCTTTTGCTTAATACCCCCTTATCAACCTGTCTGCCAAGCTATTGGGAAGGCCTGCCTTGATGATCTTGCTACGGCATTTGGCTACATCGTAGTCAGTTCTGAAGAATTTAATCTCTCTC
>JAUXIU010000020.1 GCA_030620895.1 Deltaproteobacteria bacterium | reverse complement strand
GGCAACATTGGGGCAAGATAAATGGTCGTTATCCAGTCCTATCTGTTTTCGGGCAGGTCTGGATTACAGAATCCGGCTTATTGCATCCTTTGGCAACTTGTTGTAATCCTATTGCGTGTTACGGGTTTCGAGTTTCGGGTTGCGTGTTTTAAATTGAAGATTTACAATTAAAAATTGAATTTTTTTAAAATTCATAAATAAATTCTTTTTATTCTTCAATCGACAATCGTCAATTGGCAATTTGTAGTTCTTCAATTGTCAATCTTCAACCATAATTCCTAATTCATAATTCATAATTCCTGTTTTTTTTACTCCTCCATCGAGATATTTCCCTTGACAAAATATCAACTCAGGACTATAGTTGGGCTAAAGTGGTATGGGGTGGTATATAGTGGTATAGAAGGGTGTGGAAAGCATCCGGAGAGGGGTGGTTTTAGTTGTTTAGAGGTAGATTTGAACATACCATCGATACAAAAGGGAGACTGAGCATCCCTTCAAGGTTCAGGGATATCCTTAAAGAGAAATATGATAAGCGGTTGGTCATTACCACCTACGATGGGTGTCTATTGGCCTATCCCTATGCAGAATGGAGAACCCTTGAAGAAAGGGTTGGCGGTTTAGCTGAGTTTAAGAAGGATACCAGGGCATTCCTTAGATTCTTCTATTCCAGTGCCGCAGATTGCCCTATAGACAGGTTGGGAAGGATACTGATACCACAGACATTAAGGGATTATGCAAAGCTCGAGAGGGATGTGATTCTGGTTGGGGCGTTTAGACAATTAGAGATCTGGGATAAGGAAAAGTGGAATATCGCTGAGGCCAAATCGTCGCAGGAAGAGATTGGAAATATGCTGGAACGTCTTGGCCTGTGAGATGGAATTCTATCATCAGCCTGTCATGTCAGATGAGGTGGTCAGGTGCCTCGTGTGTAAGGATGGCGGCTTATATGTAGATGGAACACTCGGCGGGGGCGGGCATACGCTTGAAATACTTCGTGCGAGTGAACCTACCGGCAGGGTGGTTGGAATAGATTGGGATAGAAATGCATTAAGTTATTCAAGAAAGAGACTTGCAAGTTATAGATCGCGTATTAGGTTAATTAAAGGAAACTTTGCCAATATTAGAGATATCCTGAAAGAGTTGAGTATAACTAGAGTTGATGGCATTCTACTTGATTTAGGTGTCTCTTCCCATCATTTTGAGAAGCCGGAAAGGGGTTTCAGCTTCCATCATGATGCCGCGCTTGACATGAGAATGGATATGGAAGGTAGGAGAACGGCGGCTGACATTGTAAATGAATTCTCTCGGGAAGAGTTAAGGGACATATTCAAAAAATACGGTGAGGGGCGCTGGGGGGATAAGATTGCGATGACAATAGTCAGAAAAAGGGAGGTGACACCGATTAAGACCACCGTGGAGCTTGCCGAGCTGGTTTCATCTGCTATCCCAAGGAGGTTTCATCCTAGGGGTATACACCCGGCAACGAGGGTATTTATGGCATTGAGAATTGTAGTGAACAATGAGCTTGAAAACATTAAAAAGGCTATTAACGACTGTATTTGGCTTTTAGCCCATGGCGGAAGGATGGTTGTGATATCCTTTCATTCGCTAGAGGATAGGATTGTAAAGGCCTCCTTTAGGTCTTTTGAGGGTAAGTGTGTATGTCCTCCGGGCTTTCCAAGGTGTGTATGTAAGACAAAGCAGGAGGTTAGGCTTCTCAACAGGAAGGCCATAAGACCTTCAAAGGAGGAGATTGAGAGAAACCCGCGGGCAAGAAGTGCAAAACTCCGAGCTATAGAAAGGCTGTAATTAAGGTTCGTCCGTAAAAAAAACCGTCGTGCGTATTTCGTCGTTCGTGAATCGTGAATCGAAACCCGAACAACAAACCACGATAAACGATAAACGATAAACGAACCACAATCCACGATACACGATTAACGAATTACAAATTTAGAAAATATTCAATTGTAAATCTTCAATTTGATACTGCAGACAGGGAGATATAGAACGATGCCTCAACTTGCGTATAAAAGACTTTCTACAACCAATGCTTTGAATTATCAGAGGGTGCGGCTCAGGAGAAGAACCGGTATTATACGTTTTTTGATTGCAACTATCTTTGCTGCCCTGATTATTGTAATAGTCATATCAACATACCTGTGGAGCAGGCTGGCAGTTGTTAATCTCGGTTATAAGATATCCATTGTGAACAGTGAGAGAAGTAAACTTGCAGATGAAAACAAGAGACTCAGGCTCGAACTCCTTACATTAAAATCACCCAAAAGAATAGAAAAGATAGCTCTTGACGAGATTGGTCTCATATATCCGTCAGGTGAGCATATAGCCTATATACGATGAATAAAGGGACAAAGTGGCTACAGTTTCGTATAATTAGCATCTTAATCTTTTTTTTGCTATCTTTTATTATAATAGTTGCCAGGGATTTCCAGTTACAGATTATATATAAGAATAAACTCGAAGCAAGGGCGAGGAGTCAATATCTAAAGAAGATAAACCTCTTGCCAGAGAGGGGAGGGATTTATGACAGGAATTTGAATGAACTTGCTATCAGTATAGAGGTAGACTCTGTGTATGCCCACCCTGCGAAAGTTGCCAAACCAAAGACGCTGGCCAGAACAATAGCACCCGTTCTTTTAACAGGTAAAATGAGGATCGAGGACAAACTGTTATCCAATTCCCCTTTTGTATGGTTAAAGAGACAGATAGACCTAGCGAAGGGTGAAAGAGAGAGGATATCGGGTATAAAAGGGGTTGGTTTAATGAAGGAGAGTAAGAGATTTTATCCACCACCGAATCTTGCAAGTAATGTAATCGGATTTGTTGGTCATGATTCTACAGGCCTTGAAGGTATCGAACTGGAGTATAATAGACACCTGATTGGCGGGGACGTTAAGGTTTATGGAGAGAGGGATGCCCTTGGAAGAGAGATGCTGTTCGGTGATCTGGAGAAGTCACATCCTATCAAAGGGAATGATTTAATACTTACAATCGATAAAACAATACAGTATATAGCGGAGAAAGAACTTAGGAAGGTTGTCAGGACAACTGAGGCGAAGGCTGGAATGGTGATAGTTATGGACCCCAATACCGGTGAGGTCCTTGCAATGGCCAACCTCCCCACCTTTGATCCAAATAATTTCTGGGATTACAGACCCCAGGACTGGAGGAATAGATCTATAACCGACAGCTATGAACCCGGCTCAATATTCAAAGTATTTCTCTTAGCTGCGGCTCTTGAGGAGGGGATTGTCGGACCAAACGATATATTTTACTGTGAAAATGGAAAATATAAGGTTGCGGATAGGGTGTTCCATGATGTTAAAAAACACGGCTGGCTTTCTGTTACGAATATAATAAAATATTCAAGCAACATAGGTGCGATAAAGATTGGTGAGAAATTAGGTGGAGAACAATATGTAAGGTATATAGATAGTTTTGGCTTTGGGAAGAGTACCGGTATAGATATCATCGGTGAAGCATCAGGTGTTGTAAAGAGGTTTGAAAGGTCAAAGGTTTCTCTGGCAACAGCGTCCTTTGGCCATGGGGTATCTACTACGGCGATACAACTTGTTACAGCAATTTCTGCAATTGCAAACGGGGGGTTCCTTTATAAACCTTATATAGCAAAGTCTATAATATCTCCTGATGGCATGGTGGTGAAGGAGTTTAACCCAACTGTCGTTAGAAGAGTTGTTTCAGAAGAGACGGCTTTTATGGTAAAGAATATTCTTAGGGGTGTGACTGAGGAAGGTGGGACAGGAGCAAAGGCCTCATTGGCCGATATTAAAATTGCAGGCAAGACAGGGACAGCCCAGAAACCTGACCTTATCTACGGAGGTTATGCGCCAGGTAAATATATCAGTTCATTCCTTGGTTTTGCACCAGCTGACTCTCCAAGATTGGCAGTACTTGTGCTGATTGATGAACCTGCCGGTGACTTTTATGGCAGCACCATTGCAGCCCCTGTGTTCAGGGAGATCATGAAAAAGAGTATGGCGTATCTGGGGTTATTTCCAGGAAGGAAGTTGAATGTTGCAAAGAAAATGATTCCTGTATATAAGGAGATTAAACACACTGAAATCAAAAAAGGCAGAATACCAGACTTCAGGGATAAAAGTATGAGGATGGTAATGAGGATAGCAAATGAGATTCCGGTTAAGCTAAAGATAATGGGTAGCGGCAGGACTGTATCACAAAGGCCATTGCCAGGAAGCGAGATTGGTTCTGACAGTGTTGTGGAAGTTAGGTTTCAATAACCTGCGTGCGGAGTAAGGATTATTACTATTTGTTAAGAGGGTTTAGTGATAAATAATGATACGCTGATAGTTGATGGGATGAATAAGGTAGATACCGGTATGAAGATGGGAGCAAGTTTGAATGATATTATCAGGGGCCTGGAGATAAGCGATATGTTTGGTGATGACAATATCTCTGTAGATGGTATCACCTCTGATTCAAGAGAGGTAAGAGATGGGTTTATCTTCGCTGCACTTAAAGGAGAGAGGCGTGATGGCCATATCTTTCTTCAAGATGCAATAAATAGAGGTGCTGCAGCGGTACTTGTAGAAAGGTTTGTGCCTGGTCTTTCTGCCACACAGATCGTTGTCCCGGACACCAGGGAAGCTCTTGGAAGGGTTGCAGATGTATTCTATGGTGAACCTTCTAGTGCCCTTTCTGTTGTGGGCGTTACTGGAACAAATGGAAAGACAACCACCACATACCTGATAGAATCAATTCTTAATCATGCGGGACTTATCACAGGTGTTATAGGCACTGTATCTTACAGGTACGGTAAGAAGAATATTCCTGCCCTATATACGACGCCTGAAGCCCCGGAAATCCACAAGCTATTGAGAGATATGGTTGACGATGGTGTGACTCATTGTGTTATGGAGGTTTCTTCCCATGCCCTTGCTCAGAAGAGGGTAGATGGTTGCAGGTTTGCAGTTGGTATTTTTACGAACCTTACACAGGATCATCTCGACTTTCACAATACGATGGAGGACTACTTTGCCAGCAAGGCAAGGTTGTTTGAATCCCTTATAACCGATGATGGAAAGACTGTTATCAATATTGATGACCCTTGGGCGAAAACGCTTATCAGAGATCTTACTAATCCCCTTATCGGGTTCAGCATTGAGAATAAGGATGCGGATATTGTATCCAGGAAGATGGTCCTTTCAGAAGAAGGTATTGAGGCTGAGCTTTCAACACCAATCGGTTCAATGAAGCTTTCTTCTCCTCTTATAGGTGAGTATAACCTTAAGAATATAATGGCTGCAGTTGGAACAGGTATAGCCCTAGGCCTTGATAAGGCAGTTATAGAGGAGGGGATAAGGTGTATGGAGAGTGTGCCAGGCAGGATGGAGTGCATATCATCTCCAGATGGATTTAAGGCAATTGTGGATTTTGCACATACAGCAGACGCACTGGAGAGGGTATTAAAGACACTCAGGTGTGTAAGCAAAAATAGGATAATTACAGTCTTTGGGTGTGGAGGAGACAGGGATAGGGGAAAGAGGCCCCTTATGGGTAAGGTCGTCGTCAGGTGGAGTGACATTACAATTATAACATCTGATAACCCCAGGGGTGAGGATCCGCTGGACATTATAAATGAGATAGAGTCGGGCATAGGGGATGTGAGAAGATATGAACCTGGCGAGCATGTGACGTCCAGGGGTTATATGATTTTGTCTAATAGAAGAGAAGCGATAAGAAGAGCACTCGTTATGGCTTCTGCCGGTGATATAGTCCTTCTTGCCGGTAAGGGTCATGAGAACTATCAAATTATAGGAGATAAGAAGATACCATTTGATG
Organism: Deltaproteobacteria bacterium; assembly: GCA_030620895.1. Classification (GTDB taxonomy): domain Bacteria; phylum Desulfobacterota; class GWC2-55-46; order S146-70; family JAUXIU01; genus JAUXIU01. Next base: position 4,845 of record JAUXIU010000020.1, on the reverse strand, counting down.
ATATGGAAGAGTTAAAGATGGAGATTGAAAAGAGAAGGAGAGATAAACCTGATTACACAGATTAATGTTAAGATGATTACACAGATTATTTTTTAACAAAAACTTTAAATTTAATAACAGATATATGAAGCTCTATATAGAGGATATATTGAAGGCTACAGGGGGCTTTCTTGTTAAGGGAGATAAGCAGGCCATCATTAATGGTGTGTCTACTGATACCAGAGCAATAAATGAAGGTGAGATATTTTTTGCCCTGCTTGGAAAGAGGTTTGACGGACATTGCTTTATTTCAAACCTTAAAGAGAAAGGGGTGGTGGGAGCAATAGTGAACAGGGATTGGGAAGGGGTCTCCGCGTTAGAGGAATCGTTACCAGGGCTTTGTATTATCTCTGTTGACGATACACTTGATGCCCTTGGCGATACAGCAAGGTTCTGGCGTGATAAATATCCTGTCCCACTTGTGGCTGTTAGCGGCAGTTGTGGAAAAACTACTACAAAGGAGATGATAGCCATAATTCTAGGTATGAATTTGACTGTTCACAAGACAGAAGGAAATAAGAATAACCTGATAGGTCTCCCATTGACCATATTAGGCCTCGAAGATTCTCACCAGATAGCTGTTGTCGAGCTGGGGATAAGTGGGAGGGAAGAGATGACAAGACTTGCTGAGATTTCAAAGCCAGACGTGGCGCTCCTTACAAATATAGGTGTTGCCCATATGTCCACTCTGGGTGGAATTGAAGAGGTCGCTCGGGCGAAGAGTGAGCTTTTTGCCATGTTGAAGCCAGATGGAATAGAGGTGGTTAATCTCGATGATCCGTGGGTAGTTAAAATGGTTGATAAATCGCACAGAAGACGCGTTACTTACAGTTTAAATAGAGGAGGCGATGTCCGATTAAAGGGTTGTGAGGTTGATGATTTGTCGCCAGATAGGCTTATAGCCAGATTCTCAGTCTACAACAACGATATTGTTGTAAAGATAAACAGTATAGGCACGCATAATCTGTACAATGCAGCTGCGGCTATAGCCACTGCTTCTGCACTTGGGATTGGATGCAGGGATATCGCTGAGGGTCTTTCTCGGTTCATCCCTATGAAAGGACGTATGGAGTTATTGAAGCTTGGTAATATTACCGTCCTCGATGATACTTATAACGCCAGTCCTGAGTCAATGGAAGTCGCATTAAAGACACTTTCTACCTTCTTCTGGAGAAAGATTGCAGTGCTCGGAGATATGCTTGAACTGGGAGATACAGCCAGAGATATACACAAATGGATTGGTACTATGGTATGCCGGATGGGCATAGATCTTCTTATCGTTTATGGGGATTTTAAAGAAGAAGTATATGATGGTGCGGTGAGTGAAGGTATGGCTAGTGGGTGTGTGCACAGAGTGGCAAGTAAGGATGATATTGTTAATATACTCGAGAATAACATGAGAGACGGTGATGTGATCCTGGTAAAGGGTTCAAGGGCTGCAGGGATGGAGGATGTCGTAGAGAAGTTGAGGCTCACGATAAAAAATACAGCAAACCGGTTCCATGAAAAAGATTCGGATAAACTACAAATAAAAAAATCAGAATGCAGATAAACAAATCAAGATATAAATATTTATGTGTCATCAGTTTCTAATAGTTTTTGCACTGGAAACAAAAATGAGAAAATTTTTAGATAGGTCCTATGTTATATCATTTATTATACCCGTTAAGTAAGTATTATTCAGCATTCAATGTCTTTCAGTATATTACTTTCAGGACTATATATGCTGTTGTAACTGCCCTTGTAATATGCTTTGTCCTGGGTCCATACATCATAAAGAGGTTGTCAGTACTGCAGCTAGGACAGGTTATAAGAAGGAATGGACCTCCAAATCATAAAAGCAAGGAGGGTACCCCAACAATGGGAGGGGCTCTCATACTTTTCTCTGTAATATTGTCCATTTTGCTATGGACAAATCTTACCAACCCGTATGTATGGGTGTTAATTTTCATAACCGTCAGCATGGGAGTAGTGGGCTTTATAGATGACTACAAGAAGATTGTTAAAAAGGACAGCTCAGGACTAAGGCCCAGATATAAATTTTTATGTCAGTTGTTGATAGCTTTTCTGGTTGCCCTTTTTCTCTATGTAAGCGAGTTTAATACTATTGTTACAATACCTTTTTTAAAGGAAGTCAGGATAGATATGGGCTGGTTCTATGTCCCCTTTGCCATGTTTGTAATAGTTGGGGCCTCAAATGCGGTGAATCTAACGGATGGTCTTGATGGTCTGGCTGTCGGACCTATAATAATAGCAGGGGCTACTTATATGCTCCTTGCCTATCTTACAGGTCATTCAGGTATCGCTAATTACCTTCAGATTATGTATGTACCATTCGTTGGTGAATTGACGATATTTGCCGGTGCAATGGTTGGCGCAAGTTTGGGGTTCCTGTGGTTCAATACATATCCCGCACAGGTATTTATGGGGGATATAGGCTCATTGGCTATGGGTGGTGCTCTTGGTACGATTGCTATAATAACCAAACATGAAGCACTCCTAGTTCTAATAGGTGGTATATTTGTTGTTGAGGCCTTATCTGTAATATTTCAGGTTGCTTCTTTTAAACTTAGGGGGAAGCGGGTCTTTATGATGGCCCCTATACATCACCACTTTGAATTGAAAGGCTGGCCGGAACCAAGAATTATAGTCAGGTTCTGGATAATAGCAATAATACTGTCTTTGATAGCGGTCAGCACCTTGAAGTTGAGATAACTCTGTTAACATGGTTAACAACTTACCACAGAGATCAGGTAGTTACGGGTTACGAGTTTCGGGTTAAAAAAGAGAAAGAATATGTAGAGACATAACGGAAATAAAAACTCGCAACACGCAACCCGTAACTCGCAACACGCAACCCGTAACTTGAAACTCGCAACTCGTAACTTGAAACTCGCACCTCGTAACTCGCAACACGCAACCCGTAAATCATATGATCAATTTGAAAAGCACAAAGGTACTGGTCGTCGGTCTTGGAAGAACTGGATATGCAACAGTCAGATTTCTTGTTGATAGAGGAGCGAGGGTAACTGTAACGGATATTAAACCTGCCTCCAGTATAGAATGTTTTGATGACCTAAAAGGTATGGGGATTTCGGTAGAATGTGGCGGGCATAATATCGAGACCTTTCTGTCATCTGATCTTATTATAGTAAGCCCTGGTGTTATACCAGGACTACCGGCACTTGAAAAGGCGAGAGAACACGGCGTAGAGACAATAAGTGAAATTGAATTGGCCAGTGGCTTTATAGATAGACCCATCCTGGCTGTTACTGGAACCAATGGTAAGACGACCACTACAACGCTATTGGGAAAGGTCCTTTCAGCAGCAGGTAGGAAGGTTTTTGTCTGTGGCAATATAGGGGTACCACTTGTAGAGTATCTGGTTTCAGATAAAGTGGCTGATGATATTGTCGTGGAAGTAAGTAGCTTCCAGTTGGAGGGAATCAGGAGATTCAGGCCTAATGTGGCTGTACTTCTGAATATAACATCTGACCATCTTGACAGGTATCCCACAATAGAAGAGTATTGTACAGCAAAGTTCAAGATATTCAAAAACCAGAAGGCCGGTGATCTTGCAATATTTAATTATGATGACCAGATGATAAGGTCCAGAATCCAGATGATTGAAGAACATGTCAGGATGATGCCTTTTAGTATTAGCAGGGTATTAGATGAAGGGGTTTATTATAGTGACGGTGAAATAATCTATTCTTGTAATGGAGTAAGGGAGTCTTATCCCACAACGAATTTTAAACTCAGTGGATCGCACAACCTAGAAAATATTATGGCTGTAATAGCGGCAGCAAGAGGTTGCGGTATTCCAAGGGATAAGATTTTAGATGCTGTTAATGACTTTAACGGTCTTCCCCACAGAATGGAGGCTATTAGGAAAGTGGATGATGTATTGTATTTCAATGATTCCAAGGGTACGAATATCGGGGCGCTTATTAGAATATTGGAGAGCATGGGAGGACCGACCATACTTATTGCAGGAGGTAAAGATAAGGGTGGAGACTATACCATCCTTAAGGAACATATAATTGATAGGGTAAAGTTGCTGATCCTTATAGGTGAGGCGAGGGATAAGATAAAGAATGCCCTTCAAGGATGTGTGGAAATTAAACTGGCGGATACACTTGAAGAGGCAGTAAGGATTGCATCTTCAAGGAGCACGCAAGGTGATACTGTACTCCTCTCTCCTGCGTGTAGCAGCTTTGATATGTTTAAAAATTTTGAGGAGAGGGGAGAAGAATTTAAGAGACTGGTTGGTAGGTTATGATAAAGCTTAGAGAAACGGATAAGATACTTGTACTAACCACCCTGTTACTTGTAGTGACCGGTATTATAATGGTTTACTCGAGCAGCTACATAATGGCAATGAAAAGATTTGGAGATGAATATCTATTTGTAAAAAAGCACCTTACCTTCACAGTAGTTGGCCTTCTTTCATTTGTCGCAGCAATGCTGGTGCCATACAGGGTATATAGGAAGCTTGTCTATCCGATTCTAGTAATATCTATTATCCTTCTCTCACTTGTGTTTGTGGGTGGTATTGGAGTTGAGGTTAGTGGAGCAAGAAGGTGGATAAACCTTGGTTTTATAAATTTTCAACCTTCTGAAGTGGCAAAGCTTGCCATTGTCATCTTTCTCGCATACTCGCTTGAGGCTAAGGAGAAGAGTATAAAGACTTTCTTCCCCGGCCTTTTGCCCCATATAATAATACCTCTTATCCCAGTTGTATTGATCTTTATGGAGCCAGATTTCGGCACTGCCATGGTACTGATTGCAGTAACCTTTATTATG
>JAUXIU010000033.1 GCA_030620895.1 Deltaproteobacteria bacterium | reverse complement strand
GCGTGCCGTCTATTCTGAAACGCACGAATACATTCTTCTCGTAGTTTTCTAGGTGTATATCACTGGCTTTCCTCTTGATCGCCTCTAAGAGAAGGTTACTGGTTATCTTCAGATATCTCTTAGTAAGTGTCCCTATCTCCTCAACTGCAATTGGGGCCAGTTCATCTTCAATGGGTAGGTCCTCAAGGTCTTCACCTTCAATCACAGACTCCTCTATAACTTCCACATCCTTATCGGCATAAAGTGTCCTTAAGATTAGTTCTATATCTGAATAGGTGGCGAGGCCTATTTCTATCTCCGTACATTTAAGGGCGCTCTTAAATTCATCAGGATTTATCGATGGCTCCGCAGTAACTGCATATAACTTCTTTCCCTCCATCAGGTATGGAACCACGAGGTTGCGGAGGGAAAATGCCTTTGAGATATTCTTTATAAGGCTCTTGTCCAGAACTGGCAATATATCCTGAACCGGTATTAGAGTTATCCTTCTCTGCACAGAGAGGATGTGAAAGAAGTCCCTTTCATTGACCTTGCCCCTCTCTATAAGAACCTTTCCAAGCATCCTCTGTGTCTTTATGCTCTCCTTAAGCGCTTCATCCAGATCTTCCTGTGTAAGGTACTTATCCCTAACGAGTATCTCTCCTATACGTACTCCACTTAAGCCCCTCTTTTTAAAAATATCATAACACTGCTTAATCGATTCATCTAATTTCTTATCATCTACAGCAATAATCTCAACCTTACGTTTAATAACACCTTCTATCTCGCTAATCTTCTGGCTTGAAATAACCCTGTTGGCTGCCACTATAAGCATATCCTCATCCATCGAAACCAGGGGTAAAACATGGAACTTCTCAGCCATCTTCTCAGTGAGCCACGTGATAACCCTGGGTTCCACCAAATAATCACCGATAATAAGGAAATCTATATTTCCCTTTTGCTCACAAAGAACCCTTATAAGCGTCATGGGAGTAATATATTTTTTTGCCAATAGAATCTTTCCTATCTTTTCTCCTTTCTCTAGCCCTATGCTCGCATCTCCACCACGCTGAATCATCAAAACCTCGCGCAACTGAGACCTGGTTATAAGGTCTTTTATCAGCACATATTCGCCTAATCTTATTTCCAAAATATCTCTCCTCTCGTAAGAATTACTCTCCCAGTTCCTTATGCTGTTGGCATTTTACACAGTAAAGTGCAACTGGCATAACTTTCAACCTCTCCTCCTCAATCTCAACACCACATTCGGTACAGATGCCATAAGTCCCCTCATCAAGCCTGAGCATCGCCTCATCCATATTTGTCAATTCCTGGCACTTTATGTCTGCTAATGTCAGGCCTATATCTTCAATGAGATCCATGAATGCACGATCCTCTATATCCTGAGGGATGTCAAATTGGTCATGATATCCTTCACCAAGTTCCCTGAATATCTCATCACGCAGCGAATTCCACATCTTCCTTTTTTTCTCAAGCAGTATTTCCTTCAATCTATTATAGTCTTCCTTTTTCCTGCCACCCATTAAAATCTCCTATAAGGTCCCATTATATGCATAATAGATCCTCGCAGTTAGTGTATCGCGGTTCTTCTTATTGACCATCGTCATTTATCAATTACCTCGATATCCGATCTAACATCTTCTCCTCCATGCCTGCACTTTTCTGACACTATTTTATGATCTCCTGCCATGAAGTGAGAAAGATTGAAAATTTTCAATTCGTTAATCGTGTATCGTGGATAGTGGTTCGTATTTGTTTATCGTGGATCTTGGTTAGGTTTTCGATTCACGATCCACGAAACACGAACGACGGTTTTTTCGTCAATCTAATTTATTAACACACCGGATACTTGCCTTCAGCCAGTTCTTTACAAAATTCACCTATTCCGGCCAGACTAGATTCAATAATGGCCCTTACCATCTTCTTGACAGCCTCTTCATTCATACCCTTTTTCAATATAAGCTGGGCAGATACAAGCTGTGGTCTGTCTATTGGGATGCCAATCTGACCTAAAAACCAGATATATACCTCTCTAACACCCTCCACATCATTATATACCTTCTTTGCTAATTCATGTGCAAGAATATTGTATATCTTGCCTACATGGCTTGTCGGATTCTTTCCCGCTGCTGCCTCTGTACCAATAGGCCTGTTTAAAGGGATAACCCCATTTACTCGATTTCCACGACCCACCTGCCCTGAGTCTGCATCCTCTGCAGACGTCCCCAACAAAGAAAGATAAATCCCCCCCAGACCATGTCTTCTCTTATCCAATGTATTGTAATGCAAATTAACCTCTCTGAACGGAAGATCATTTGTGAACTCCTGCAAAGCATAAATCACCTCTTCCTTTCGCCTGAAGTAGTCTTTTTCATTCTCGACATACCTGGAGATAAGAGGCATAGCTATAGTTACATCCAGGATATCCTTCCGCCTCAGACCCATTACTTTTATATCTTCACCTGTTTCGGAAAATTCATCCTTAAAGGCCTGTGAGTTTAAAAAACACTCAATACCATATACAGCCATCTCTGTTTCCGTTAAGGGGGCGTAACCAACAGCGGCTGAAGTATCATTCGCCCCATGAAGCTTACCACTCCTGGCAAAGATGTCTGTAAGTTCTTCAGAACCCGGTGAGAGGACAACCCTATATATTACATCATTGGAGGCATCGATAAACCGCATATTCTTTTTGAACCATGACTTTGCTGTATCAATAGCCAGATCCTCTACAGGAATGCACTTGTCTCCCACTTTGAAAACAGCCCTGTCACCGATAATAAGCTCCATCGGTTTGGTGACTCTTCCACCTCCAAACCACCTCTCAACCTGCCCCGCAACAAGTAGCCCTTTGTCTATGTTATGATGTAAAATTTCACCAAATTCTCTTTGATATTTTCTGCTGAGCTCAATAGATATTTCTTCCATTATCGAATCACATATGTAATCAGGGTGCCCTTTGCCCTTTCTTTCTACAATCTCAATATGCTGTTCAGAAACCATGGGTCTCTCAAGCGTCTCTATAAATATACTTCTCACCCGGCCTCTGTCCCTATATATCTTTCTTTCTCGCTAAATATGCAGCCACAGTACTGTTGTCTATACAGGCTCATCCTCTTTGATTCCCTTATGCCTTCCTTCCATCCAATCCTGAAATCGTTATAGTAAAAATGTACTCCAAACTTTTCAGCCATTCCTAAGCCTATATGTTTTATCTGTTCATGGTCCTGATATCTACTGTACAAAAGTGAAGATGAAAAAAAATCAAAACCATTCTTCACAGCAGCCTTTGCCGTGGCCTCGAGCCTGGATGTATAACAATAGACACACCTTGCACTAACGTTATTAATAGTGTTTCTTATGAACTCTTCCATGCTGTATTCATCATTATAAATGATCCTTAGATCCATCTTTTCTGCAAGGATCTTAACAGCATCAAGCCTCTTACGGTACTCGGTATAAGGATGTATGTTTGGATTATAGAAGAAACCACAGACCTCTATCTTCCCTTCCAGTACCTTTTTGAGTGGATAGATGGCACACGGCCCACAGCATATGTGAACTAGTAGTTTCAAAATAATTTCTTCTGCACATCGTTTGCCTGAGGAACACCCTTATAGACTCTCCCCAGATGCTGGTATGCCAATTCCGTTGCGACCCTGCCTCTCGATGTTCTCTGAATAAATCCTTCCTGAATCAGGTAAGGCTCATATACATCTTCAAGTGCATCCTTCTCCTCCTGTAAGGATGCCGCTAGCGCATCTATACCAACCGGACCACCACCAAACTTATCTATAATACCCTTAAGTATCAACCTGTCCATCTTGTCAAAACCCCTCTGGTCTATCTCCATCATCCTTAAGGAAAGATCAGCAACTTCTTTTGTAATCCTTCCATCTGCCTTAATCTGTGCAAAGTCTCTGACCCTCCTGAGCAGACGGTTCGCAATCCTGGGCGTACCTCTCGATCGCCTTGCAATCTCCAATATTCCGTCAAATTCGGCCTCAACATCCAATATCTTTGCAGACCTTTTAATTATTGAGGATAGTTCTTCGGGGGAGTAAAAATCGAGCCTTGAAATAACGCCAAATCTGTCCCTAAATGGGGATGTAAGGAGCCCGGCCCTTGTGGTTGCTCCAATAAGGGTAAATTTGGGGATATCTAGTTTCACATTCCTTGCCGATGGCCCCTGACCAATGATAATATCTATCTGAAAGTCCTCCATGGCAGGATAGAGTATCTCTTCAACAATGCTACTCAATCTGTGTATCTCGTCTATAAAAAGGACATCTCTCTCTTCAAGGTTTGTAAGTATGGCGGCAAGGTCCCCGGGCCTTTCAATAACAGGACCGGATGTGGTTTTTATATTAACATTAAGCTCGTTTGATATTATATATGCGAGGGTTGTCTTGCCCAGCCCCGGGGGGCCGTAAAACAGGCTATGGTCAAGTGCCTCTCCCCTACCTTTTGCTGCATCTATAAATATCTTAAGATTCTCCTTTATCGCTTCCTGTCCTACATATTCGCTAAGTAGGCTTGGTCTAAGCGACACATCAAAGCCCCTCTCTTCTTCAAGTTCTACAGGTATTAATTCCTTCTCATCCATAATTCTTTTGGTCATCCTTTCGCCAGTACCTTTAATGCCATCTTGAAGATCACCTCGAAGCTCATCTCATCGCCGGAGTTTCTTTTGACCTCACTCAATGCGCTATCTGCCTGTTGTTGTTTATACCCAAGGTTTATCAAAGCAGAGAGTACATCTTTAAATAGACCTTCCTTTCCATTCCCTTTCATACTTTCTCCTGCGACTTGGGAAGTTTGTACTTTCTCCCTTAACTCCAGTATGAGTCTCTCTGCGGTCTTGCTACCAACACCAGGGACGCACTTTATCCTGGCCAGATCGCCACCAGCAAGTGCTTCGATCAATTCCTTTGCATCTATTCCTGAAAGTATATTGCGTGCGAGCCTTGGGCCAACACCGGAAACACTTATTAAAAAATGAAACATCTCCTTTTCCACAGCCGTCAGGAAGCCATACAGTTGAATCGCATCCTCCCTGTGGTGAGTATAAACCATAAGCAATACTGTCTGGTGGATGTCTGGTAACTTATAGTAAGTAGTAAGAGGGATAAATACCTTATACCCAACACCTCCCACATCTACAATAACAGACTCAAAACTCTTGCTAACAAGTTTGCCATGTATATGTGCAATCATTTCTATGTTACTCTGGTGTTAAATGATGTTAGAGGTTGGAGGCCTCAAACCTCAGACCTCAAGTTTTTTTCTAGATATGCATTCGTTTTATAGTGATGCATATGACATATGGCTGTAGCCAGTGCATCGGCCGCATCTGGCTTTGGAAGATATTCGACCTTTAAGAGTTCCCTCACCATTTTCTGCACCTGTTCTTTCGTTGCCAGACCATATCCCACAACCGATTGCTTGATCTCCATAGGACTGTATTCAAAAACACTCAATCTGGCGTCTGCAGCAGAGAGGAGTAGCACTCCTCTTGCATGTCCGAGGATCGCAACAGTCTTTACGTTCTTGGCTAAGAAAATACCCTCTATGGCAGCAACATCTGGATGATATTCTTTTATTATCTGCTGCATTTGATAAAATATAATGGTTAACCGTTCTGGTAGAGGGACGGATGATTTCGTTGATATAGTTCCATCTGTAATATGGGCAGGGCAGCCTGCTCTATCATCTATAATACCGTAACCTGTATTGACAGAGCCTGGATCAATTCCCAATATTCTCAATGGGCCTCTCACTTATAGTTTCAAATTATAGAGTTTAGACCAAGGGAAGTTACACAACGCTAAACTTAAGACTCATACTAGTCATGCTACCTCTTCTATATCATCTGGTGATACATCGAAGTTTGCAAATACATTCTGAACATCGTCCAGATCCTCAAGTTCATCCATTAGTCTTAATACCTGTCTTGCTTCGCTTCCCTCTACATGAACGCTGGTCTTCGGTATCATGCTTATTTCTGCAAGATTATACTTAAGTTTTTCCTTATCAAACAACTCTTTTACTCTATGGAAATCAACAGGGCTTGTATAAACTTCATATATCTTATCCTCTATATTTGTTGCAACGTCATCTGCCCCGGCCTCAATTGCGATCTCCATAAGTCTATCTTCTGAAATATAGTCGATATCAAATGTAAATAAACCCCTGCTTTCAAACATCCAGGCTACCGATCCACTTTCACCAAATCTACCGCCGCATTTTGCAAAAGCGTACCTTACATCTGAAGCGGCCCTATTCCTATTGTCTGTAGCAACTGAAACAAGGACCGCAACACCGCCCGATGCATAGCCCTCATAGAAGAACTCCTCATAATTCGCCCCTTCCAACTCACCTATCCCTCTCTTTATCGCTCTTTCTATATTCTCCCCAGGGACATTCTCACACTTTGCCTTCTCAACTGCGGTTCGAAGACGTGCATTTATCGCCGAATCCCCACCACCCACCTTTGCAGCAACAATTATCTCCTTTATGAGCTTTGCAAACAGCTTCCCTTTTTTTGCATCACTCTTTGCCTTCTTATGTTTAATATTTGCCCATTTTGAATGCCCAGCCATCTTTTGCCTCTATAGCTTAGGGATACCGAATTAGGAATTAGGAATATAAATTAGTTATGAAACTAGCATGAATCTGACGCATTTTCAATGCTTTCTTATATTTTACAGGAAAAGATAATATGTCAGGCAGGATAGTTCGTGGAAGATATGAATATTTCTAAATGTTGCTACTTTATAATAAATAAAAAAGATGGTTATAAATTCTAAAAAGGGGGTTATTTGGCACCAAACTCCTTCTCTGTCTCTATAAATTTATCCTCTGTGTCCCTCTTTAAGCCCTCAATATGATCGATAATCTCATGAATCTTTGCATCTAGCTCCTCAATGTGTGTTCGTACTTCATCAACATTCTTATCTTTTGCCCATCTTGCAATTTCTGTGGTATGTCCACTAATATCTTCTAAAAGTCAAGATACCCCGCCCACAGGGCGGGGTATCTTGACAGCAAGAAAGTTTCCATTATCTTAGCACGCCTTGACCCCGCCTACAAGGCGGGGCTTACGGCGTGCATCCTGTTCATGAAGGTTATCGATATCTATCCCTATATTTGATATATCCTTTTCTATAGTCACCTTCTCTTTATACGGTTTTATCAACATACCATAGATTACAGCCACCATCATGGCACCTATTAACAAAGCCTGCAATGTTAGCCCTTCCAATGTCGGATATAGACCCAGAAATTCAACTCTCGGAACAACATCCAGACTGGTCTCTGATATCCAGCCAGCCTCTTGAAGCTCGTGAATACCCTTACCTGCAAAAACAAAAGCCAGATAATATAATAGAGTAGACGTCACTGCAAAGAAGGGTCCTATTGGTATCTTTACAGAGCCATATCTAAAAAGGAAGAATATAATCGCCAGTAAGAATGAACCTGTCAACATCCCAGCAACAATAGGCCCCATATTCCCACTAGATGTAGAATATATAGCCAGGTAAAACAGGGCCGTTTCAGCCCCTTCCCTATATACAGCTATGAATGATGCAAAACCCAGTGCAAGAACACTCCCTTTCCCAATCGACATCTCAACTTTGGACTTGATATAGCCCTGCCATCTCGTAACCTCACTCTTCGTAATCAGCCAGTAACTCACATAGAATAGAACAGCAGTTGCCAATAGCATCGTTAATCCTTCCACAGCCTCTTTCCCTGTTTCACCTACGGGAAATACCCTTTGGAGTAATACCGCTGTAATTATACTGGCTAGCAATGCCCACAGAGCGCCCTTATATACTGTCTTAACCTTATCTGCATTTCCAGACCTTGTAAGGTATGCAGTCAGGGCGCTAATTATAAGTATCGCCTCAAAACCCTCTCTTAGGATTATGAAAAACGAATTAAAAAATATCCCATATGAACCGCCCACTTCGCTTTCATTCGCCGCCACTGCTTGAACATGAGGAGCAAAGATAGATAAGATTATTAAAATAAAAAAAACTATGGAAACCCTTTTTATCTTCATTTTAGTGATATTTACAAAAGTGTTTATATTGATAATGATAATCATTATTTATATGCTTGTCAAGGTACTTATTAAACATATGCACAGAGGTTATAAAAATACAGTCAAGGTATGACTTGTTTTTACTGCAAAAAATGTAAGAAAAATGATTTAAAAATCCGTATAATCTTTAAAAAATCGGCTCGCCCCGTTAAATATATGAAAAAGAACGAGATATCACTTGATACAATAATTACATATCAACAAGAACATACAAAAGTAAAGGTTGTTATTTAACAGGGTAAACAATCATTGTTTTTACGTTTTTTGTAGTAAAAACAAAATCACATATCTCTAAGCTTTTTGAATGAAATATCTACTCTGTATGGGAAAATTGCCATACTGACCCCTTTGACCTTCCCTACCCTTTCTAAGATGTCATAGAGCTCTCTATTGGATATGGGTATGGATGTTTTCCAGTCTATCGTTTGTAGCTTTATCAAGACCTTTTGTGGTTCACCAACGATATTAACTGCATCGGAGGTCATCTCCTCTATCATGAATTTAGTCTGCATGATATCCTGTTCCAGTTCTTCACTTATCTGCCTGTGGTAAGCCATTATCGCATAGTAATCAAACCCCCCCTCGATGGCTGTCTTTAGGTTTTGTGAAAACCACGCCAGTGCATACCTTGGGTTTGATACTGCTTCATACATAAGGTTTAGCGCAAATTTTGCTTCAGGTCTTTTTCTCTTGATTACCATCTTAAGCCTCCGTGCAACCTCAAGCAATCTCTTGTTCTTCCAGGTTGCCCATCTCCAAAATTCTGGGGTATATTGAATGGTT
>JAUXIU010000132.1 GCA_030620895.1 Deltaproteobacteria bacterium | reverse complement strand
ATGGGAGAAAAACCCTCGCCTTTAGGCGAAGGGTTTAGTTTGACTTTTTGCGACTCTAAGGGTTCAAGGGGTCGAGGATTCGAGGGTTCGAGTAGAATATAATAAGGAAAGGGGTTTTACTTGAACCCTTGGCCCCTAGAATCCTTGAATCCTCAAGCCATCGGCTTTAGCCTATGGTAGTTGATTTCAATGCATGTATTTCATTCATCTATTTATGATGTTGTGTATAAAACACTAAGGAGGATTTAAAAAGGGGTATATATGCATCCTATACTATTTGATTTTGGTCCCATACAGATCCGTTTTTACGGTTTGATGTATGTTATCGCCATTATTGTTGGTAGTTATCTCATAAAGTCTGAGGTCAGAAAAAAGGGGATAAGGCTGACTGATGAAGGTGTAATGAATTTTATAATATGGACTGTCATTGGAGGTATAGTCGGTGCAAGGCTTTATTATATTCTATTCAACTGGGGGTACTATGGCTTAAACCCTGCTGAGATACCAGCTATATGGCGCGGTGGGCTCGCAATCCATGGCGGTTTGTTGGGTGGTATAGCCGTTGCATACTTGTACCTTAAGAGGGGAAATATAGCGTTCTGGAGGATGTCAGATACAGTTGCGCCAGCTGCAATTCTTGGACAGGCATTTGGAAGATTCGGAAATTTCATGAATGGTGATGCACATGGCAGGCCTACTGAAATGCCATGGGGACTTGTCTTCCCACCTGAGAGCATTGCAGGAATGGAGTTTCCAGATATACCCCTACATCCTACCATGCTATATGAGATGCTGATAAACCTCGGTATATTTTTATTGCTCTGGTTTTGGGTTAGAAAGCGGGATCATAGGGATGGGTTCATATTTGCAGCTTACATTACGCTATATTCCATAGGAAGATTCTTTGTAGAGCATTTCAGAGCTGATAGTCTGATGATCGCCCCATTGAAGGCTGCTCAGGTCGTAAGCATTGTAGCTATTGTAATAGCAGTTGCAGCAATTTTAAAAGGGAGGTTATGGGAGGCGCCTATTTTATTGAAGCGGTCTGGTAGGCCAAGGAAATGAGTGTTTTTATGTTTGATTTTACTGCAAAAAGCGTAAAATCAACGATTACTCAGATTACAATAAGATTACACCGATTAAAAACATCGCAAAATTGAGTGGTTAGAAATCTGTGTAATCATTAAAAAATCGGTGTAATCAGTTTCTGCTTTAAATTATTAATGTGCTGTTGATGAGAACTAATGGTTGTTGATTTTAATCTATACCTGATTACCGATAGAAGGCAAACCAGAGAGAGATACCTTATGGAGGTGGTAAAGGGTGCCTTACAGGGAGGGGCAAGTGCGATTCAATTAAGAGAGAAGTATTTGAATGCGGTAGATCTCCTTAAACTGGCCAGAAGGATACGGGAATTGACTGAAGAGTATGAGGCTAAACTCTTTTTAAATGACCGTGTAGATATTGCCATTGCCGTGGATAGTGATGGTGTTCACCTTGGGCAGAGCAGTTTCTCTCCTAGAGATACAAGAAGGTTGTTAGGCGGTAACAAGCTCATTGGTGTATCCACACACAGCCTTAAGGAAGCAAAGATTGCAGAGGCAGAAGGAGCGGATTTCATCACCTTGGGTCCCATATTTTATACACCTTCAAAGGCAGGTTATGGAGAACCCCTTGGGATAGATATAGTAAAGACTGTAAAAGCTGAAATAGGTATACCTGTATTCCCTGTAGGTGGTATTAAAAAAAAGAACCTGGATATTGTAATGGGTGCAGGGGCAGATGGTGTGGCAGTGATATCAGCTATTATGGTGGCAGATGAGCCAGAGGTAGAGGCAGAGGAGATGATAGGGGAGATAGAAAGGCTAAAATACCGAATTATGAATAATGAATCAGGAATTAGGGATTGAGGATTTTTTTCTTTTTGACCCATAATTCATAATTCCTAATTCATACTTCAGTTATTATTAATAGTGGGGGTCGATATGTCACAGATCGAACAGGCAAGAAAGAAGATAATAACCAACCAAATGAAGATAGTTGCATTGAGTGAGGGTGTTGAGTCAAGTGCTATACGTTCTGTCATCATGAACGGAAGCGCTGTAATCACGCGAAACAAGAGACATTCGATTGAACCTGTTGCTATTGGGAAGGGTTTCAGGACTAAGATAAACGCAAATATAGGAACATCTCAAGACAAGTGCAATCTAAAAGAGGAAATTAAAAAGTTGAAGGTTGCTGTTAGTGCTGGTGCAGACACAGTTATGGATCTGTCAACAGGCGGAGATGTTGATTCTATACGTAGGACAATCATCAGTGAATCCCATGTCCCTGTTGGTACCGTACCGCTCTATCAAGTAGCGCTTGACGCTGTCAAGAAAGGTAAATCCTTTGTGGAGCTTGAAAGAGAGGAGATATTCGAGGTTATAGAGAGACATGCCGAGGATGGTGTGGATTTTGTCACGGTTCACTGCGGTGTAACCAGGGGATCTTTAGAGAGGATCAAGAGAGAAGGGCGAATAATGGGGATTGTTAGTAGGGGGGGGGCATTGATCGCCGAGTGGATAAATTACAACAGGGCGGAAAACCCATTGTTTGAAAACTATGATAGGCTCTTGAGGATTGCAAAAGACTTTGACATGGTCTTGAGCTTGGGCGATGGTTTGAGGCCTGGCTGTCTGGCGGATGCTACGGATAGGGGGCAGGTAGAGGAACTCATAATTCTTGGCGAGCTGGCACAAAGGGCATTGGATGAAGGTGTGCAGGTTATGATAGAAGGGCCGGGTCATGTACCAATAAACCAGATAGAGGCGAATATACTTTTGGAGAAAAGGCTTTGTCACGGCGCTCCATTCTATGTCCTCGGTCCTCTTGTCACAGATATTGCCCCTGGCTATGATCATATTACCTCTGCAATAGGTGGCGCCATTGCAGGCGCGGCAGGTGCAGATTTTTTATGCTATGTAACCCCGTCAGAGCATTTGAGACTTCCAACTGCTGAAGATGTAAAAGAGGGAGTTATTGCATCAAAGATTGCAGCCCATGCGGCAGATATTGCAAAGGGTGTAAAGGGTGCATTGAATAGAGATATGGATATGGCCAGGGCAAGGAAGGCATTGAATTGGGATGAACAGATAAGGTTATCAATAGACCCTGGGCGATCCAAGGCCTATCGGGAAAGCAGTCCCCCCACGGATAAGGATGTCTGTACCATGTGTGGCAGCCTTTGTGCGATTAAAGTCACCGGGTCTGAGTAGCTGATAATTTGCACAATGCAGCCACTTTATTCCTGCCACTGTTTTTTGCTTTATAGAGGGCATTATCTGCAAGGTTGACCAGGTCTCCAGAGTTTTGTACACCTTCGCACGGAAAGGACGCCACACCGATACTTGCACTTATAGTGGTATTTATTAAACCTGCATATGAATGACTGCAAAGAGATTCCCTTATTCTCTCTGCCTCTTCTTCGGCCCCCTCAATCTTTGTAACCGGAAGTATTACAGTAAACTCTTCGCCGCCGTAACGAGCGATGATATCGGTCTTTCTTACCGCCTTTTTTAGCAGCCCGGCGACCTCCATTAAAACCCTGTCTCCTGCACGATGACCATAGGTGTCGTTTATCTTCTTGAAATTATCAAGATCTATTATTAAGAGTGAGATAGGCAGTCCATATCGTACGGCCCTGTTGAACTCGTCTTCAAGCCTGTTGTAAAAAAAGTCATGGTTATAGAGCGCTGTTAGCTGATCCGTAATGGCAAGCTTTTTCAGATGGTCCTTCTCTTCTGTTAAATTTTCAAATAGCTTGGCCTTCTTGAGTGGGTGGTAGGCCGCATTTGCTATTATCTGGCAAAGATTGATCTCATCACTTGTGAAACTTTTGTCGCTTCTACGGGTTCTGAGAATTAGTGTT
>JAUXIU010000071.1 GCA_030620895.1 Deltaproteobacteria bacterium | reverse complement strand
GTTCCCTGACAGGAGGACGGGGTATCCATGCTGAGGAGTTCAGCCACTATGAAGAAATGCCACGCGATCTGGAACAGAAGGTCATTACGGCTAGTAAAAAAGCAGGGGAAAGCTAAACCTTAGGTGCAGTTTGAGGAATGACGATTGAGGATTGAGGCCAATGGTGCCAGAGGTTAGAGGTTTTTGCCTCCCTCCTCCGACCTCATTCCTCTAACATATTTTCCAACCTCCAACCTCAGACCTCAAACAAAACCCGTCGGGGTACCCACATAAGTGGGTCGGGGGCTATCTCTCTTACTGCGTAAACTCATGACTAAGCCATTAAAAATTACACCACCTCTTGCCGATAGTGATCTAAAGAACCTCAGGGCAGGTGACAGGGTTTTGATAACCGGCGTCGTTTATACCGCCAGGGATGCAGCACACAAGAGGCTTTCTGAATTAATAGATAATGGAAAGGAACTCCCGATAGATATCAAGGGCCAGATAATATATTACGTAGGTCCGACACCTGCCAAACCAGGGCAGGTAATAGGTTCTGCCGGTCCAACTACAAGTGGAAGGATGGACGCTTATACCCCAAAACTCCTGGAACTCGGTTTGAAGGCTACGATAGGAAAAGGGCAGAGGTCGAAAGACGTTATAGAGGCAATGAAGAGGTATAAGGCTGTATATATGGCTGCCGTTGGTGGTGCCGCTGCACTTATAGCTAAGACGATAAAAAACTCCGATATAGTTGCCTATGAGGATCTGGGACCTGAGGCAATAAGGAGACTTGAGGTCGTAGATTTTCCTGCCATCATTGCCAATGATATATATGGCAACGACCTCTTTCAAATAGGGGTGGAAAAATACAGGAGAAGCTAGGGTTGGCATGGTTAACATAGTTTGTATGGTTCACATGGTTTAAAAAAACTGAACAAAGCAAACAAAGAAAACAAAACAAACAATATGAACAAGGTAAACCCGTAACCCGCAACTCGAAACACGCAACCCAAAGTAGTAATTGCAGAACTATAACCAATTATGAAGATAAAAATAAGCAAAGAGAACCTGCAAAGCGAATTTGTTCGGAAGGTTGAGAGAATCAGCGGTGAGACGCTTTCCAACTGCTATCAATGTGGCAACTGCACCGGTGGATGTCCCGTATCTTATGAGATGGACTACGGCCCGAGCCAGATTATAAGGCTCTTACAGCTAGGGGAGGAGGGGCTTTTAATGAATGCAAACTCAATGTGGGTATGCGTTGGATGTCTCCAGTGCTATTCAAGATGCCCAAAGTGTGTTAGTGCCGCAAATATACTTGAGGCGTTAAGGCAGTTAACGTTAAGGAAAGGCACGGACCACGAAAATGTCAGTGACCTTCCCTTCCCGTTTTTGAAGAACGCACCACAACAGGCTATTGTGTGCGGATTCAGGAAGTTTGTAAGCTGACCATGAAGATACCATATTATCCAGGCTGCACCTTAAATACGGTTGCAAAGGACTTCGATACCTCCGCAAGAGAGGCAGCCACGGTCCTCGGTCTTGAGTTGAAGGAACTGGATCAGTGGAACTGCTGCGGGGCTTCGTTTCCACTTACACCAGATAATGTGATGGGGCTTACCGCACCCACAAAGGTCCTGGTAAATGCAAGGAAAGAAGGGGATACGGTAACCACGCTCTGTTCTGTCTGTTATAACGTATTGAAGCGTACAAACAAGGCAATAAATGATGACAGAGATAGACGCAATTTAATAAATGAATTTATAGAAGAGGAATACGATGGCAGTCTGCAGGTTATCCACTTTCTCGAGGTGCTGAGAGACAGGATAGGTTTTGATAAGGTAAAAAACTTGGTTAAGAGACCGTTAAAAGGCATAAAGACAGGCACGTATTACGGGTGCATGCTCTTAAGACCGTTTGAAGATATAGGTATAGACGATCCAGAGGCCCCGGTGATATTCGAGGATCTTTTAAGGTCGCTCGGTTGTGAACCTGTTGAGTTTCCGAACAAGATAGAGTGCTGCGGCGCCCACCTCGCGATGGGCAATGAAGATGTGGTTGTAAGACTTTCTGGAAATGTAATGACATCTGCCATTGATTCTGGTGCGGATCTTATAGTAACGAGTTGTCCCCTTTGTCAGTATAATCTCGAAAAGAGCCAGAAGAGACTTGTTCAGGATACTGCTGATTACTCTGGGATCCCTGTTCTTTATTTTACACAGATATTAGGCCTTGCCCTGGGCCAGTCGGAAGATATGCTCGGCTTTGAAAAGAATATCTGTGATATAAGGCCGCTTTTAAAGGAAAAGGGGGTTTAAGATGTCTAGGATTGGTGTATTTGTCTGTCAGTGTGGAAACAACATCGCCTCAACCGTGGATACCAAAAAGGTTGCAGAAGAGATGTCAAAGATGCCAGGTGTTGTATATACATGCGACTATAAGTTTATGTGCAGCGCGCCAGGGCAGGAAAATCTCAGGGAGATTGTTAAGGCGCAGAAACTTGACGGCGTCGTTGTCTCGGCATGTTCACCTCATATGCACGAAAAGACCTTCAGAAAGGCCTGTGAGTCTGCCGGGCTCAACCCATATAAGTGCGAGATATCAAATATACGCGAGCAGTGCTCCTGGGTACATCACGACAAGACCAAGAAGGTTGGAACCATAAAGAGTATAGACCTGACGAGAATGACCATCGAAAGACTCAAAAAGAACAGGCCATTAAAAAATATAAATATACCAGTCAAGAAAAGGGCCCTTGTAATAGGGGGTGGTATAGCCGGAATACAGGCTGCTCTGGATATAGCAGATGGAGGCATAGAGGTGATCCTTGTAGAGAAGGAGCCATCTATCGGTGGAAACATGGCAAGGCTTTCAGAGACCTTTCCTACAATGGACTGCTCCCAATGTATCCTTACACCAAAGATGGTTGAGGCCGAACTCCATGATAACATAACCATTTACACATGGAGCGAAATAGAAAAGGTGGATGGATATATAGGCAATTTCACTGTTCAGATAAGGAAGAAGGCGAAATATGTAGACGAACAACTCTGTACAGGCTGCGGTGAATGCATCGAAAAATGCCCGTTTAAGGCCGACAATGAATTCGAGATGAAACTGAATAAGAGGAAGGTTATCTATACACCCTTTCCCCAGGCGGTACCGAATATACCGGTAATAGACGCCCCACACTGTGTGAAGATACAGAAGGACAAATGCGGCGCTTGTGCTATCATCTGCGGGCCAAATGCCATAGACTTTAAACAGAAGGACCAGATTATAACAGAGGAGGTCGGTGCAATAATCGTCGCTACGGGTTATCAACTGATGCCCAATGAGAGGTTTGGTGAATACGGTTATGGGAAGATAAAGGATGTTATAAGCGGCCTGCAGTTTGAGAGACTTGCCTCATCCTCAGGTCCTACAGGTGGTGAGATAATAAGGCCATCAGACGGGAATGTTCCTAAGAGCGTAGTTTTTATACAGTGTGTGGGATCAAGGGATGAAAAGAAGGGCGTTGCATACTGTTCAAAGGTCTGCTGCATGTATACGGCAAAGCATACAATGCTTTACAAGCATAAGGTGCATGACGGCCAGAGCTATGTGTTCTATATGGATATAAGAAGCGCTGGAAAGAGGTACGAGGAGTTTGTAAGACGTGCAATTGAACATGATGGGGCGATGTATCTCAGGGGACGTGTTTCAAGGGTCTATGAAAGAAACGGCAAGATAGTAGTGCAAGGTGCCGATACATTGAGCGGAAACCAGGTGGAGATAGAGGCAGATATGGTTGTCCTGGCTACAGCAATACTCGCTCGTGATGGTGCTGACACACTGGCACAGAGGTTAGGGATCGGTTACGATAAGCATAAATTTTACAATGAATATCACCCGAAATTAAGACCCGTAGAGACTGTTACGGGCGGGATATATCTAGCAGGCACATGTGCCGGACCGATGGACATCCCTGATTCAGTCAGCATGGGGGGTGCAACGGCAAGTAAGGTCCTCGGTCTCTTCTCATCAGATGAGATGTCAAGGGAACCGATAACTGCCATTGTCAATAGGGCGATCTGTAATGCGTGCTGGGATTGTCTGAATGCTTGTCCATACTCTGCGATAGAAAAGGAGTCAGAAAATGACAGGCATGGTAATATTCTAAGGTGGCTGGCAAAGGTGAACGACGGTCTATGTCAAGGGTGCGGAATCTGTGTCGCTGCATGCAGAAGCAAGTGTATAGATCTCCAGGGTTATACCGATGAACAGGTATATGCCGCGATAAATGCGTTTTGATGACCGTGATGCGTCGTGCGTGATTCGTGGTTCGTGATTTGTTGTTCGATTTAGATATACGATTCACGATACACGATTTACGATACACAAATGCCAGCGAACGAAATGAGCGTAATGGACAACAAACAAGCGATAACTGAAAAACAAGAGACGACAACCGCCTGGGAGCCTAAGATTACGGCCTTTGTCTGCAACTGGTGTACCTATGCAGGGGCGGATCTGGCGGGAACAAGCAGGATGGAGTACAGGCCGAATGTGAGGATAATAAAGCTTCCATGTACAGGGAGAATAGACCCTCTATTTATTATAAAGGCGTTCGAGAAGGAGGCCGACGGTGTACTCGTTTCTGGCTGCCACCCCGGTGACTGCCACTATACAACGGGGAACTACCATGCGAGACGGCGGTGGATTGCATTTAAAACCCTAATGGAGTTCGTGGGTATCGATATGCGGAGGCTCCACTTCTCCTGGGTCTCGGCTTCAGAGGCTATAAAGTGGGTGGATCTGATAAACAATGTTACAGACGAGGTTAAGGAACTCGGACCTTTTGTAGAGTATAAAGGGTTGAATGATTAAGGTATGAAAAACAGTCGTTCGTGATTCGTGGTTCGTGGTTCGATTCACGATTTACGATTAACGATTCACGAAACACAAACAATGACATGGAAAAAGCACTAAGACAGAAGGCTGAAGAACTCCTTGAAAAGGGGGATGTCAAGGTTGTCTTAGGCTACGGATGGAACCGCGGGAAGACAAGGACGACTCCAGTCTTTATAACAAAGCCAGAGGACGTGGAGAAACTGGTATTCAATCCACTCTGTGTAAACAACCTATCTCTATATCTAACCAGGCAGTACAAGGATATACAGGCCCTTGGTAAGCCTGCCATCGTGGCAAAAGGGTGTGATATAAGGACGATCGCCGTCTTGATAGCCGAGGGTCAGATAGAGAGGGATAATATCGTCATCATTGGCATGACCTGTAACGGCGTTGTCTACAAACAGGAATTGTGGAAGGGAAAGCTATCGGACGATATCATGCCCACAAAGTGCCATAACTGCGATGTAAGAAACCCCCACTTGGCAGATTATATTATAGGGGATGCGGTAGACTTTATGCCCCCTGAAGAACCTTCCGGTATGGTCTTTGATAAGATCAAAGAACTGGACACTATGGAACAGGACAAACGGTGGGAGTTCTGGATGGAACACTTTGCACGGTGTGTCAAGTGTTACGCATGCAGTAAGATCTGTCCTCTCTGCTATTGTGAGCGGTGTATAGCTGAAAAGAATATGCCCCAGTGGATAGAGACGTCCGCCCATCCCAGGGGTAACCTCGCCTGGAACCTTATAAGGGCGATGCATCTCGCGGGGCGATGTACCTTCTGCGGCGAATGCGAGAGGGCCTGTCCTACTGATATCCCGCTGAATCTCATAAACCAGAAGCTGGCTAAGGAGATAAATGATGCATTCGGATACCGGGCTGGTTATGACGAGAAGGAACATCCACCACTTATCGTCTTCAACCCGGATGATCAGGAGGATTTTATTAAATAGGTTACGAGACTGTCCCAATTCTAGGGAATTTGTTAGAGGTCTGAGGTTGGAGGTTAGAGGTTTTGCCTCAAGCCTCTATCCTCTATCCTCAAACTTCTAGGGACCGTCCCATATTTTAATTATGTCGCAAAAATATCTCAAAAAAGAAGATATCGGCAAACTCATTGATGCCTTTACCGGTAAAGGTGGGATATTCATTGCCCCGATGATAGAAGCAAAGCAGGT
>JAUXIU010000016.1 GCA_030620895.1 Deltaproteobacteria bacterium | reverse complement strand
GTTATGGATTGAATGTCGATGCACTGAAAAAATTTTCTGAAGAAGGTGCAAATCTTGTTGTAACAACTGACTGTGGCATATCAAATTATGATGAGGTTGTATTTGCAAGGAGTCTTGGCCTTGATATAATCATAACGGATCATCACGAGATACCTGACAAAATCCCACCCGCCCTCTCTATACTTAATCCAAAGCAATCTGAATGCAACTTCCCATTTAAAGAACTGGCGGGGGTTGGTGTTGTGTTCAATCTTATCATGGCACTGCGGTTGAGGTTAAGAGAGATGAATTATTTCAGCAACGGTGTGCCCAACATCAAAAGGTATCTTGACCTGGTGGCTTTGGGGACAGTTGCGGATCTTATGCCGCTTATCAATGAGAACAGGATACTGGTTAAGTTTGGATTGGATGAAATTACAAATGATAACCGTGAGGGTATTAGGGCGCTCAAACGGGTATGCGGGATGAGAAATACTAAAATACGGACTGGCCAGGTAGGTTTCCAGCTAGCCCCCAGGATAAATGCAGCAGGGAGGCTAGGGAGGGCGGATATAGCTGTAAGATTACTAACTACAGAGGACAAAAAGGAGGCTGTGGAACTTGCAGGTCTTTTGGACAGGGAAAACAGTTCAAGAAAAGCTATAGGAGAAAAGATGCTCTTAGAATCGATTTCAATGATTGAGTCTGACATGGATCCTACTGGAAGGATATTAAATAATAAAGGGATATTCTTATTTTCAGAGGGATGGCATCCCGGTGTAATTGGGATAGTTGCGTCGAGGTTGGTTGAAAGATACAATCGCCCTGCTATACTTATAGCTGTGGATGGTGATACGGGGAGAGGGTCTGCGAGGGGGGTAAGCGGGTTTCATATCCTTGAAGGGCTTAAAAAATGTGACAGTCTACTGGAAAGATATGGGGGGCATAAGGCTGCAGCTGGTTTTACCGTGAAGAGAGAAAATATTGAGCGGCTAGGGGGAGATTTAATGAAGATATTAAGCGAGAGTCTAATAAATGAAGATCTTGTGCCAGAGCTCTTGATAGATATTCTAGTATCGCTGGATGAATTAGATGCAAAGGCTGTTTCTGAAATAGAAAATCTTGCCCCTTTTGGACCGTTAAACTCTGAACCTGTGCTGGGGGCAACGGATACACATGTCTTGTGGACCAACGTGGTTGGGGAGAGACATTTAAAACTTAAGGTTAAACAAAAGGGCGAAGCGTGGGATGCTATAGGATTTGGTTTGGGTGACAGACATCCTGTCAAGGGGCATGTTTTTGATATAGCATTTTCACCATATATGGATGAGTGGCGGGGTGTAAAAAGTTTAAAGTTGAGGGTTAAAGAACTATATTAGGAATCATCATTTAAATTACTTGACATAATAATATAAAAAGGAATAATGTTCTTAATTAATCCAATAGCCAAAGATTAAGCATATTTGTTTTTACAGCAAAAAGCGTAAAAACAAGGGGTTAAAAATCTGTGTAATCTTTTAAAAATCGGCTTACCCCGTTAAATATAAGAAAAAAAACGAGACATCACTTGATGCAACAATTACATGTGTTTAGCAAAAACAAAAGAAGTAAAGGTTGTTATTTAACGGGGTGAATAATCAGTTTCCAGGGATTTTTGTACTGGAAACATATTTGGATACACTTGTAAATTTTTGATAAGAGTTTTGTGGAATCTACAATCTTTATGAATAAAATTAGCTGGAGGATGGCCGGATGGTTCTTGTTCCGAAGAAGGTTTTTTTTACCAAAGGTGTCGGGAGTCATAGAAAAGAGTTGCAGTCTTTTGAGATGGCCCTTCGGGATGCAGGTATTGAAAAACAGAATCTGGTTCAGGTGTCCAGTATATTTCCGCCCGGGTGTAAGATAGTTTCAAAGACCCAGGGGCAGAGGTCGCTCTTGCCAGGTCAAATCACTTACTATGTGTTAAGTAAGTGTAGCAGCAATGAGCCCAGAAGGCTTATTGCTGCATCAATAGGTTTTGCAATGCCAACAGATAAAAAATTATACGGATATCTTAGCGAGCATCATGCATATGGACAAACAGATACAGTTGCAGGTGATTTTGCCGAGGACCTTGCTGCTGCCATGCTCGCGTCTACACTCGGGATAGAATTAGATGAAGATCTTGGCTGGGACGAGAAAAAAGAAATATATCATATAAGTAATAAGATAGTTAGGACAACAAATATAACACAATCTGCTATCGTTAAGGGATATGGTAATTATTCGACTGTGATTGCTGCAGCTGTATTTATCTTTTGATGATTTTTATAAGAAAGGCAATCTTGTTTTTACTGCAAAAAGTGCAAAAATAAGAGATTAAAAATCTTCAATCTTCAATTGTCAATCTTCAATTTTTCGGGGTCTTTGCACTGGAAACAATCTTGTATAAATAAAATATTTTTGATAAGTTGTCAGGCAGGTGATAAAAAGAAGCGTTTTTTGCCGGTCAATTTATAAGTATTGGACTGATACCTCTGGACTCCTAATGTTATTTACACCTTATATATAATATGGATAGTTTACAAAAAAAAGAAATACAGGGTTTGGATTATGAGAGTATCAGGAAGATATATGGCGGGAAGTCAAAGATCTATGACGCCATTTTTAAGAGAATATTTTATCCAAGGATAAAACATGCAATAGCATCCATGGACATAAGGAGAGGTGAAAATGTGCTTGATGTCGGGGTAGGTACAGGCCTCTCTCTCTCTTTCTTCCCGAGTTACTGCGATGTAACAGGTATCGACCTCTCCTCCGAGATGTTAGTACAGGCAAGGAAAAAGGTGGATGAGATGGGGGTTGATAATATTAAGCTGATGGAAATGGATGCAATGGACCTTAAATTTTCCGACGATACGTTTGATAAGGTATTTATATCTCATGTGGTTACTGTTGTTCCAGATCCTTATAAGATGATGGATGAGATAAGGAGGGTCTGTAAGAATAGAGGGAGAGTGGTTATTATCAACCACTTTAAGAGCAAAAACAAGATGGTTGGAAAGATGGAAAAGATCATTACACCACTTAGCAAAAAGGTGGGATGGAGGTCGGATCTCGATTTGGATGAATTTATAGATAAGTCATGCCTCAGGGTGGATAGGAAGTATAAGCTTAAGAAGCTTGACCTGTGGCATGTTATATTTGCTATAAATGAGAAATAAGTTCCCCGCAATTTAATTGTATCGCCGGTTTTTTAACCTCCTTTTATATTACAGGCCTTACAACATACATGTCAGATCTTAAGATTTTCCCTATGTCTTTTACCGATCTGGAAGAGGTCATGGAAATAGAAAATCTTTCCTTTCCACAGCCATGGCATAAATCACAGTTTAAAAAGGAGTTGATTAACCCAATATCCTTTCCGTTTGTTGGAAAGGTATTGCACAATGGAAAGTTAAAGTTGATTTCCTATATAGTTTTCTGGCTGGTTTCTGATGAGGCACATATATTGAATATCGCTGTCCATCCCGAATATCTAAGACGTGGAATTGCCACGGAACTCATGTTTTTTTCAATGGCACATATACAGGAGATGGGAGCAATAGATATCTTCCTTGAGGTGAGAAGCTCTAATGTAGCTGCAAACAGGCTCTATAAGAGTTTGGGCTTCAAGGATATAGGTTTACGGAAGGGCTATTATGAGAATGGTGAAGATGCTATAGTAATGCATTATGAGTTGATGTCTTATCGGCCAAATGTTAGTTGAGATACTCTATAACGAAGAAATACTGCTTCATTATTACAAGATGGGACTTCTATGGAGTCTTCCATCTACAATTGAGGCCGGGCAGTTTTTAATGTTCAGGGTTTCAGATGGTATCGACCCTTTCCTCAGAAGACCTTTTGGGATTTATAGAACGATATCTATAGAGAGGGGATCGAAGAAACTAGGTGGTGTAGAGATATTATATAAGGTTGTCGGTAAAGGCACAGGATTGATGGCTGGGTTAAGGCAAGGGCATAAAGTGGACGTCCTTGGCCCATTGGGTGTAGGATTTTCCGGGTTCGATGGGGATGGGAAATTGATAATGGTGGCTGGAGGTGTAGGGATAGTCCCTTTTTACCTATTGGCAGAGGGATTGGCAAATAAAGACAGTAGGGTACAACTACTCTTTGGTGGCAGGTGTAAGGATGATTTGCCGGGCCTCCTTGATTTTGAGAATCTGGGGACTGAAATAAAGATATCAACAGATAACGGAGAATTAGGGGTTAGAGGGGCGGTTACTGAATTACTTAAAAAAGAAGTATCGGACGATTCTACTGTATATGCCTGCGGTCCAAAGGGTATGCTTAAGGAGGTTGCAAGAATAGCAAGGGAGAGAGGGGTGCCTTGTTTTGTCTCTCTGGATAAAATAATGGCCTGTGGTATGGGGGCATGCCTGGGATGTGCGGTTAAGGTAAATGGCCGAAAATCACGATATACCGCTCAAAATTTATCGCCATATAAGATGGTTTGTAAAGATGGTCCTGTCTTTGATGCTGAAGAGATCGTCTGGAAAGAACTGTGAGAAAGATAAAATAAGGTTTTCATATGCATAAAGTCAATAATAACATATCACAACCTGATCTAACGGTTAATGTAGCCGGCATCAAGTTAAAAAATCCCGTAATGACCGCATCAGGCACGTTTGGTTATGGTGAGGAATATGAGCCTTATCTGGATTTGAACAGACTTGGAGGTATAATAGTCAAAGGTATTTCCATGGAACCTCGAGAAGGAAATTCACCACCGAGGATTGTGGAGACAGCAGCTGGTATGCTCAACTCGATCGGTTTGCAGAATGTAGGGGTGGAGGTTTTTGTAGATCAAAAACTCCCCTTCTTGAGAAAGTATGATACGGCTGTAATAGTCAATTTTTTCGGTGATTCAATCGAAGAGTATTGTGAGGTTGCGAATATTTTAGGTGCAGTGGATGGAATAGCAGGGCTTGAGATGAATATCTCCTGTCCCAATAAACAGGAGGGATGGCTGGAATTCGGTACAAGACCCGATTTGACATTCAAGGTTACAAACGCGGTTAGGAAAAAAACGGACTTACCTTTGATTGTTAAACTTTCTCCGAATGTTACGGACATATCAACTATTGCAAAGGCAGCAGAAGATGGTGGGGCGGATGGACTTTCTCTTATAAATACCATAACTGGTATGGCTGTCAATATAGAGAACAGACGCCCTATGCTCGCAAACATCATCGGAGGATTGTCAGGTCCCGCCATAAAGCCTGTTGCATTGAGGATGGTATGGCAGGTGGCTGGCAAAGTAAGCCTGCCTTTAATTGGTGTTGGCGGTATTATGACGGCTGAGGATGCTATTGAATTCATAATTGCCGGGGCATCAGCAATCCAGATTGGCACAGCAAATTTCCTGGACCCATCGGTTAGCATCAAGGTGCTGTCAGGAGTTGAGGATTATTTAATCAAGAACAGGGTGAAGAGGATCGATAGCCTGATAGGTAGTCTGGAAACCTAGTTCTAGGTTAGGGGACACTACCCCCCAATTGGAAATTATTGACTTGTGACTTTATGATAGTTTTGATAGGTATTTGAATATGGATAAGATAAAAGAGGTTCTGCTATCTTCCCTACGGGACACGGATGAGCTGATAAGAAGATCAGCTGCGGAGGCGCTTGAAAAATATGAGGCAAGGGAAGGTTTTGAGGTATTGAAAAAACAGTTAGAGAATGCAGATAAAGTCGAAAGAATCAGGGCTGTTTATGCACTTGGAGGACTTAAAGGAGACAATGTGATGTCCCTTCTTGTCAAGGCGATAAAAGATCCGGTGGAAGATGTCAGGGCAGCCGCTATTCGGGCTATCGGCGATACGGGAGACAGGATGGCGGTAGATGTACTTTTAAAGGCCCTCAATGATGAAAGTACTGTTGTTACGAGGGTGGTCGTTGAAGTGCTTGGAAATTTTAATGATCGAAGGCTCACGATACCACTTATGAAGATGCTTAAAAGCAAGGATACGGGTGTGATTGAAAGGGTGATAATTGTCCTTGGCAAGTTAGGCGACAGGAAGGCAGAAGAGGCGCTTATATTATTTGCTATAAAAGGCACACCGACAATGAAGGCCCTGGCCATAAAGTCACTTGGTAACCTGGAGGTTTGACCATTTAGAGACTGCACCATATATGTGTGGTTGTATCCTACTGCAGAAAATTATTTATCTATAGATTACAGCTGAAATACCATTCAACTTTTCCTGTCTCCATTAATAGGCAGTGAGCCAAACTCTTCCTCAAAGAATAGGCCTGCATAGATACCCTTACTTAACGGATCAACAGGGGAAATAATAAATCGCTCATTCTCATCCTCTTTCGAAAGATCTACCTCAAGCGGTGGTTCAATCTTCTCTCCTTCATTATTAAACACCACTTTTACTATTGGTTTCTCTTCGTCCTCCTTGTTGATTGCCGTTACTATTCCAACCTCATTGGTTGATAGTCTTACAAGAGTTCCTATAGGAAAAACCCCTAGCATATTTATAAAGGCCCTCGTGGTATTTGGTTCAAAATGCTTGCCAGAGAGTCCATTCAATATCTGTAGGGCTTCGGTGGGATGGTAGGGCTTCTGGTAGACCCTCAATGTTGTGAGAGCATCGTAAGCATCTACAATCGTTATTATCATGCTCAAGGGGTGGAGGTTTGTATTGTCCGTCTGTGGGTAGCCAGAATGGTCGTATCTGATATGATGTTCTAAGACAATACGGGCAACAAATTTATCCATCGTTGCCATTCTTTCTATTGCCTGTGATCCTAAGAGAGGATGTTCTTTTACCTTATCCCATTCCTCTGAACTCAGAACGCCTGATTTTTTTATAATATTCTCCGAAACACCTGTTTTGCCAATGTCATGAAGTAAAGCACCCATTCCGGCTATAAGCATGTTTTTTTTATCGTACTTCATATGTTGTGCCAGCGCCAGGGCGAGTATACAAACATTAACTGAATGGTTATAGAGATAATTGTCGTAATCCTTAATCATTGTCAGGCCTATCATTGCATCCCTGTTTGATAGCACCGCATCTGTCAGCCCATTGACTACGGATGTAACCTCTTCGGTTTTTGGTATTCTGCCCATTCGCATTTCATTCATTGCATCCTTGACAACATCAATCGCATCGTTGTATACGTTGATGATTGCCTTTTTTCCAGATGACATGGATTTGAGCGTAATATGTTTAATGCCCTTTTCGTGGAGTTTCTTTTGTAAGGCCCTTCCCTTTATGCTTTCCTCCCCCGAGAGAAGATCGATGAAATCAGAAAACTCATTGTTTGTAATCCCCTTTTCAAATATTATTCCCTCCACACCTTTATTGTCCATATGAAGGATGAGATCCCCGATCTTTTCTTCAGCGTCCATAATAGGTGTTTCGTTGAATACCAACACATCCTTAGTTTTTCCTATGAATATCCTGTTGTTTGTTTTGAATAATTCCATGATTTCTTGGAGTGTCTTTGAAAGTTGTGATGCTATTGCAGGATGTCCGGAAGGATAGAGCCTTATATTCCTAGTGGCACTATTGATGTTTCGTAGCAGAGAATCTATCTTTTCCATATCGGCTATTGTTTTATTTCCTTTAATGTTTTTTCACAGGCGTGGTGGACAATACCACTGGCCGTTTTAGCTATATTTTCAATGGTCTTATATGCTGTTTCCCCGCCTATCCTTCCAAGCGATATAACAGTCTGGGCACGAATCTCTTCATTGCCTCTTTTGCCAAACCATACCTTTTTGGTAAGTAGCTCTGTAAAGATCGGAATCGCCTTCTCGTCACCTATTAGACCTAGTGCTTTTATAGCTTCTTTCCTAAGGTCTATATTTTCTGAAAAGGTATCCCTTTGCAACGCTATTTCGCCTAAAAACTCTATTGCGGACTGGTCTCTTAGGATACCGAGTGAAGTTATGGCGTTTAGCACAAGTGATATATCCGAGTTTTTTAAGATTCTAAAAAGGATCGCGGATGATTCTTTACTGGGGATCCTTCCAAGGCTCTTTATAACCTCCTGTTTTACTCTGGGTTCAGGCTTTATAAATGCCTTTTTGAGGGCCTTTATAGATTTCGGATTGCCTATCTCACCGAGGAGCGCAACCATCTGCCTTACTATAAACCATCTCTCGTCATCTATTCGCCTTTCTACTTCTTCCCTAACAGCCTCTCCGAAGAGGAGTAGTGTGTTATATAGATGACGCCTGGCATGGGTCTCTTTTGCATCTGGAAAGGCATCTAAGAGAAGATTAATCCCCTTCTCACCTGTCCTTAGTAGTATCTTCTGAATGGCATGGCGTTTTGCTTCCTGCCTCTGACAGAGTCTGCTTATAAGGTATATTGTTGTATCGCGAGTAAGTAATTCTTTAAGGTTATCATGTGCGATAGCTGCAATAACCTTTGGTTTATTGCCTTCCGAAGTTGAATGAATCAGGAATACCTCAAGGGTGTTTAAGATATCATCCAATTTTTTCTCATCCTCACTTTGGTTTATCTTGTCTCTGATCTCGTTGGCCAATCTGAAGTAATTATCGCTATCCCTTTCCTCTTCGAGATCCTTGAGTAGTTCATATAAGGTTTTTTCTGTTTCCTTCAGTTCATCGAGATTCTGGAGTATAGAGTCGAGTGATTCTGTTTCTAATAGGTACGTTTTGTCTCTTGTCTCTGACTCCTGGCCGGCCTCTCCGGATTCGTCTTTAATCCCTGTAGTAGATTTCTCTTCACCTTTCCCGCCCTCTTCTGCCTCTTCTAGACCCTCTTTACCCTCCTCTGCTTTACCTTTGCCTTCCCCAGCCTCCTCTTCTTTACCCGCCATATCCCTGATATCTTCAGTTAACTTCTGAAACTCTCCATATAAGACATCCTCCAGGGCTATGCCAGGTACGCCTTGTTCAGATAGTTGCTTACCTACACCGCCTTTTTGAAGGAGGTTTCCAGGTTCTTGCTTGAATATAGAAAGGAAGGTTTTTAAACTATCCATAGTTATATCCCTGGTGAGGGTTATCTTTTTGATATGTCTGATAAAGAACTCCTTTGCTAAGCTTGCTGTCCAGTTTTTCGTTTGAGCTATTGGCTTATTTTTTTCCCGAAAACCCGTTTTATCTACAGACCACTCTATATTATCTTTAACCGAAAGCACATCTGTCAATATAGAGTAGAGCCTTTCAACTGTCCCATCAAGATTTGGATGACCTTCCGGGTAGAAATGAAGTGCCTTGACAGACTTATTTAATTCCATTAGGATATCTTCGCTATTTGACTTTATATCCATATCGACCCTGAAGCAAAAAAATGCCTGTTCTTAATGAGTTTATCTTTTTAAATCGGATATTGTGAAACCATAATAACAAAAGGACGACTATTGTCAATTATATTATAGGGTTCGGTTGTGAATGATGATATTCTGTAAAGTTCCATAATGATGGTCAGGACAAAGACCGTATTTGTATGCCAATCGTGCGGTTATCAGTTCCCGAAGTGGCTTGGCAGGTGTCCGGACTGCACAGCTTGGAACACACTCATCGAGGAGAGGGTTATTAAGAAAAGGAAGGTGCCTGCTGTGATCAAAGAGTCTGCCTCTCCACAACCCATTTCATCGTTGAGTAAGGGAGAGGAAGACAGGCTGTCCACTGAAATAGGTGAACTGGACAGGGTCCTGGGGTCTGGAATTGTGCTTGGCTCAACTGTCCTTGTAGGTGGTGATCCCGGGATAGGCAAGTCAACCCTTCTCCTTGAGGCAATGGGAAGGTTGGCCAATAAGGGCTGCAGGGTACTCTATATATCAGGGGAGGAATCTTCGAGACAGATAAAGCTCAGGGGAGAACGAATAGGTGTTACTTCAGATAACCTCTTCGTATATTCCGAAACGATGATAGAACGGGTTTTGGAGTCTGTAGATGCAATTAAGCCCGGTGTACTTGTTATAGATTCGATTCAGAGTGTATATACGGAGGGTCTAGAGTCGTCCCCGGGAAGTGTTAGTCAGGTGAGAGAAGCGGCAGCGCAACTGATAAACTACACAAAAGAGAAAGAAATCCCTCTGTTCCTTATTGGACATGTGACAAAAGAGGGCTCTATAGCAGGTCCCAAGGTGCTTGAGCACATGGTGGATACGGTGCTCTACTTTGAAGGCGAGAAGGGGCATCC
This sequence comes from Deltaproteobacteria bacterium, assembly GCA_030620895.1. Lineage (GTDB taxonomy): Bacteria > Desulfobacterota > GWC2-55-46 > S146-70 > JAUXIU01 > JAUXIU01. The sequence continues at coordinate 1,598 of JAUXIU010000016.1, read as the reverse complement.
ATACAGGATTCTGAGGGCTGTAAAAAATCGTTTTGGTTCAGTCTTGGAGATTGGTGTCTTTGAGATGAAGGATGCCGGGTTTGAGGAGGTTAAAAATCCATCTGTACTTTTTCTTGAGGAGAGACCTGTAGATGCCTCGGGCTCTGTTGTGGTATCAAGCATCGAGGGCACGAGGCCAATATTGGTTGAAATTCAATCCCTTGTTTGTCCAACTGTATTCGGTATGCCAAGGAGGACGGTTGTTGGGGTTGACCACAACAGAGTAGCCATAATGCTTGCCATCCTTGAGAAAAAGGCTGGCTTAAAACTTGCAAACCATGATGTATTTCTGAAAGTAACCGGAGGCATAAGACTTGAGGAGCCTGCAATAGACCTTGGCATAGCTGTATCCATAGCCTCCAACTTCCTGGACAAGACTATAGACTCAAAAACACTTGTCTTCGGGGAGATTGGACTGGCAGGTGAGATAAGGACGGTAAACCAAGTTGAATTACGTGTAAAGGAGGCAAAGACACTTGGGTTTACAAGATGTCTGCTGCCCAAGGATAGTCTTAAGGGGTTAAGGGTTGATGGGTCCTTAGACATTATTGGAGTTTCTTCTATAAAGGAGGCTATGGATGTGCTTTTTTAGAAGGCAGTGGATGGAGACCATAGTCTTGCACACTACAATCTGTTTCTTGTTATTCATCGCCTGTTTTTTGTCAAATGAGGCATTTGCTCAGGACAACCGCCCCTTCATTAAGGATATTGACCAGTTTAATTATGCAAATCTACTCTATGAGCAGGGATATCACAGCGTTGCTACCAGGGAGTTTGGCAAGGTAATAAGGGACTATCCCCTGAGTGCATTGAAACCTGATGCCCATTTCAGGATGGCCGAATCTTATATGAAGGCCGGTCTTAGCAAAGAGGGTGTTTCACAGTTTAAGCAGTTCTTGAAAAACTTTCCTAACAGTACATTGGTAGATGATATAAGGGCCGCCCTCAAAAAAGACATGCTGAATATGCAGGTCAATCCCCATCTAAAACAACCAGAGTTGTCTCCACCGAAACTTTCAAAAGTGGAATCCTTGAGGGCGGTACAGGTGTCAGTCTTTGAGGGCAGGAACTATAAGGAGGTTGCATGGGAGTTTGATGCATTAAAGGCCTCTGGAGTTAATACTGTTATTGTACGTGTCTTTCACAATAAAGGAGACAGGTTCTATCCATTTGCAACCCCGTACAGCGATGAGGGTGTCTATTTCAGCACACGGCATGTGCCTGTTGTGACGGATATGCTGGGAAGGGTTATAGAGATTGCTCATGAGAGGGAGATGAAGATATTTGCATGGATGACAACAAAATATGCCGATTATGGCATGGGGGAGAGATATGATACTGCATGCAAGGGGTATGATGTTTCAAGCAGGTCCATTGTAAGATGCAAAGGACTCGACCTGTTTAGCGAAGATGCAGTCAGACATCTTGAGTGGCTTTACAATGATCTGGCAGATTACGATATAGACGGGGTTCTCTTCCAGGACGACCTAATATTGAAACATACAGAGGGTTTTGGAAGGCACGCCGAGATACTTTACAAAAAAAATAATAGGTCTGTG
>JAUXIU010000090.1 GCA_030620895.1 Deltaproteobacteria bacterium | reverse complement strand
CAATTTGTTAAGGCCGGCAGTATACTTGTTCGTCAGTTAGGAACGAAAATACATCCTGGTCTTAATGTTGGTTTAGGTAAGGATTATACACTCTTTGCCAGGGTCGATGGCATAGTTGAGTACAGGGCGAGTGGACACAGAAAGGAAGTAAATGTGACACAGGTATAATCTGTCCCTTCTTGTGTGTTATATATAGGCGAGGCACGGGTGGAATTTCCGCCAGACCTCGCCTTTTTTGTAGGTTCTTTATTATGCAGATTTCGGTTCGTTCGTAAAAAAGTGGGTTAGATGCATTAATATTGAAATAATGTACATACGTTCTCTTACAAAATTTTTGACCCATTCTAAGGCTTGTTTGCTCGAATCCTAAAACTCGGCTTTACGGCCTCAGACACTTAAGATTCGTCCTTTTAGGGACGCAAACTTCGCCAAGAGTGTACCCCCAAAAATTTAGTAACGCTCACTTTATGTACATTATTTCAATACATCTATTTTGAAATATTAAAGAGGAGAATTTTTTAGATAGTAATAGGCTCTTATGGCTGAATTCATTGATGAGGCAAGGGTATATCTCGAGGCCGGTCACGGTGGTAGAGGATGTGTGAGCTTCCGCAGGGAGAAGTTTGTTCCAAGAGGTGGACCTGATGGAGGTGATGGCGGTAAAGGTGGTGACGTTGTTGTGGTGGCTTATAGAAGGTTAACCACCCTTTTGGATTTTAAATATAAGAGGAAGCATATAGCCGCGAATGGTGCACATGGCATGGGGAATAACCGTCATGGCAGAAACGGGCACAATCTGAAGATCAGTGTCCCTGTAGGTACTGTTATTAAAGATGCGTCTACAGGGGATTTGATAGCTGATATGGTTACAGACGGACAGGAGATTCTTATTGTGAGAGGAGGAAGGGGTGGGAAGGGGAATGACTTCTTCAAGTCACCTACAAATCAGGCACCAAGATATGCTCAACCTGGGGAGGATGGTGAGGTGAGGGAATGCTTATTCGAATTAAAACTCCTTGCAGATGTCGGGATTATCGGTCTTCCTAACGCAGGCAAATCAACGTTAATTTCACGGATATCTGCTGTAAAACCGAAGGTGGCCGACTACCCCTTTACGACGCTAAAACCACACCTTGGTGTTGTAAGGTTCAGAGAGCATGAATCTTTTGTAGTAGCAGACATACCTGGTCTCATCGTTGGTGCCCATGAGGGTAGGGGGCTGGGCATAAAATTTCTGAAACATATTGAGCGAACGACTATCCTTATACATCTTATAGATATTATACCGCAGTCAGACAGGGACCCTGTAAAGGATTACGAGGATATAAACAGAGAATTATATGCCTTTAAACCGGAACTTGTAGAGAGGCCGCAGGTAGTTGCTCTAAATAAGATTGATGTAACAGAAGCACGAGAAAGGGTCCAGGAGTTATTGAATTTTTTTAAATCAAAGTGTATAACGGTATTTAAGATTTCCGCCATTACAGGTGTGGGTGTTGATGCCCTTGTAAATCATGTTGGTAGACGGGTTATAGAGGAGAGGGAGAAAGATATCTGATTATACAGGTTGTTTGTTTTTACTGCAAAAAGCGTAAGAAAAACGATTACACAGATTGCAATCAGATTACACCGATTAAAAATATTGAATTAATCAAAGAACAGTTATGAGTAAGGTTATAAACAGAAAGAAGATTATCAAGAATGCAAAGCGTATGGTTTTGAAGATAGGAAGTGCTGTGCTTGTTGGGCATGATGAGGACGGGCTGAACGATGCTGTATTTATTGATATTGCACGGGATATATCTGAAATTAAGAGATCTGGTAAGGATATAGTCCTTGTCACCTCAGGTGCTATTGCGGTCGGTATGAAGAAGATGGGTCTTAAAAGGAAGCCGAAGAGTATTCCCGAGAAGCAGGCAGTTGCCGCTTTGGGACAGAGTAGCCTTATGACCCTTTACGAGGGGGCATTTGCCCCCCTTGGATTGAAGGTTGCACAGGTTCTTTTGACACACGATGACCTTGCGGATAGAAAACGGTTCTTAAATGCAAGGAATACACTCTTAACGCTCTTTGCTTATGATATTATTCCTATTGTAAATGAGAACGATACCGTTGCTGTAGATGAGATAAAGTTTGGTGATAACGATAATCTGGCCGCCCTTGTAACAAACCTTGTTGAGGCAGACCTGTTGATAATGTTGACAGATATCGACGGGTTGTTTGATCGAGACCCAAGAAAAGAAAAGGAAGCCAGGCTTGTACCGGTTGTAGATGATGTAGACCATATTATTTTAGATTGGGCAGGTAAGGTAAATAGCCTTTATGGCACAGGGGGTATGTTGTCCAAGGTCCAGGCGGCCAGGAAAGCGGCGCACTTTGGTGTCCCTACTCTGGTGGCAAATGGGACAAGGAAGGGTGCTGTTAAGAGGGTTTTAAGTGGCGTGGAAGAAGGGACGATCTTCCTCCCTAAGGAGGACAGGCTGACCAGCAGGAAGCACTGGATAGCATTCTCTGCCAAACCGAGCGGCAGGGTATTTATTGATGACGGGGCAATGGCCGCGCTGGTTAAGAAGGGTAAAAGTCTTTTACCTTCAGGTATAATAAAAGTGGATGGCAGGTTCGATACAGGTGAAGTTGTCCATTGTGTGGACAGAAGCGGCAGGGAGTTTGCCAGAGGGATATCTAATTATAACTCATCTGAGATAGAGAGGATTAAAGGTGTCAAGACCACGGAGATTGAAAAGGTATTGGGGTATAGATATTATGATGAGGTTATAAATAGAGATAATCTGGTAGTGTTGTAGTATATAGCTCGTACGAATAGCCAGGGGGTTTCTTCCCTTGACAAGCAGATAGGCCGTTGATATCTTTTATAATTATAGTAGGGTTTTATGGTTCACATGGTTTATAAGGTTCACTTTGTTTATCTGGTTTGCCTGGTTCACTTTGTTTTCTTTGCTCAGTTTTTAATTTAAACCATGCAAACCATGTCAACTATGTAAACAATATTATTTAAACCATACAAACCAAGCGAACTATGCAAACCATGTAAACAATATTATGTCAAAGAAACTCTCAGAACGGTCAAGAAATATCCTGGAGGCAGTAGTTTTTGACTATATACAGGGTGCTGAGCCTGTCAGCTCCAGGACCATTTCATCCAGATATGCACCTGATTTGAGCCCGGCTTCGGTAAGAAATGTCATGGCCGACCTTGAAGCTATGGGTTATCTTTCGCAACCCCATACATCTGCCGGCAGAATGCCGACGGCAAAGGGTTTTAGGTTTTATGTAGACAGTCTCGTAGAATTAAAAGAACTTACAAAATCTATAAAGAAGATGATAGTAGGTAATTATAATGACTCTCTTGAGCTGGATGAGATTATGAAAAAGACATCAAGTGTTCTCTCAAATATATCACATTGTGCCGGTATTGTTCTTGCACCAAGATTGAACGATGTTGCTTTAAGACATATAAAGTTAATAAGGATAGGTGGTGGTGATATAATCATTGTGCTCGTATCCAGGTTGGGGACTACTCAAAGCAGGGTAGTCCATATGAATGAGGATTTGAAGCAGGCAGAACTTGATAAGATGTCTAATTATTTAAGTAGTGTTGCAAGGGGGCTGAGTCTCACACAATTGAGGGAAAAGATAACTGAAGAGATGAGAAAGGAGAAGAACCTATACAACAGGCTTCTCTCAAGGGCCATGAAACTCGGTATGGAGATCCTGGCAGAGTCAAGAAAGGATGATGTATATGTCGATGGCAGATTGAATATACTGGAACAACCTGAATTTAGCGAAGACGCAAAAAAGCTTAGAAGGATATTCAAGGCCTTTGAGGAAAAGAGTCTACTGGTTCGGCTTCTGGACAAGAGTATACGCAGCAAGGATGTTCATGTTGATATAGGTTTTGAGAATGGACTTGATGGTATTGAGGGGTGTAGCCTTGTAACAGCCCCCTATGGAAATAAAGAAAATACCCTGGGGACACTTGGGGTCATCGGCCCTGTTAGGATGAATTACCCTGTGGTCATTCCTCTTGTTCGATATACTGCAAGTATGCTGGGTGAGATACTTGAGAGGAAAAGAGGGTTGGGTATGGATAAATCATTTTCTGTTAGAGGTATTTATGGAAGATAAGGACAGGCGCAAATATACGACTTCAGATGAGATGACTGCCGGCAGGGATGCTCACAAAGATGAGTCAGAAAAGAAAAAGAAGGGGACTGCAAAGATAGATAAGCTTACAATAGAGGTTGTCAAATTGAAGGAGCATCTTGAAGAGAAGACTAGAGAGGCAGAGGACAACTATAATCGGTTTTTAAGAAGTTGTGCAGACTTGGAGAACTTCAAGAAGAGGATGGAGAAGGAGAAGAAGGAGATTGTAGATTTTGCCAACGACAGGTTGGTAAAGGAACTTCTTCAGGTTGTTGATAATATGGAGAGGGCTCTGTCCCATATAGATAATAAGACAGATATCGAATCTTTGAAGGAAGGGGTTGGTCTTACAATAGACCAGTTGTTTTCAATATTAAAGAAGTTTGGGCTTGAGCAGATATCAGCAGTCGGAGAGAGATTTAACCCCAACATACATGAGGCGGTAAGCCATGAGGAGAGTAATAATCATGAGCCCGAGTCTGTTATTAAGGAGTTCCAGAAAGGTTACATGCTGAAGGGCAGGCTTTTGAGGCCTGCGATGGTAGCTGTAAGCAGGGCCCCTGAAAGGGTGCGGCAGGAAGAGAAAATGTCTGCAGAGAATGCCGAAACAGAACATGAATCTGAATCGGACGATGATACAAAAGAAAGGGAAAGGCTGTAAGAAAATACTATACAGAGCGTTATAACTTGGCATACCTGCGTTGCTCCTCGGCTCGTCGTTGCAGCGTACTACAAAGTACGCCTCACTCCTCGCCTTCGTCGCGCCTTGGTCTGCTTTGTTCTAACACTCTGTATGCGCATCTATTTATGACGTTGTGTGTTGTGTATAACAGGTATATTTTTTTACTTAAAGAAGGCGATATAGTAT
>JAUXIU010000197.1 GCA_030620895.1 Deltaproteobacteria bacterium | reverse complement strand
GGTTGCTGATGCCTTTGATATTTGTAAAGGAGAAATGAAAGAGATTGATAGCGAGGGTAGATTGGTGAGAAAACTCACTATCTTTAGATGCTATGATTTTAAGGGTATGGAGGGGATAGAAAAGAGATGGACTTATTAAAGGCAGTTGATGGTTTACATAGTTTGTTGAGTTTATGTAGTTGACAGTTTACTATGGAGGTCAGGCAGTTGCGGGTTACGGGTTTCGGGTTAAGAAAGAGAAAGAATAAATGAAAAGTTATAAGGGTTTAGAGATTTACAAGTTGTCATACGATTTGGCTATTAAAATACATGGAATGTCATTAAAACCCGTAACCCGTAACTCGCAACCCGTAACACGCAACTCGAAACTCGCAACCCAAACAATACACAAACAATGTAAACAATATAAACCGTGTAAACAAAACAAACTAAGCAAACAAGGGAAATAGAGTAAACATAAGGGAGGCTCTTTTGGAAGAAAAGGTTTCTATAGTTATTCCTGTCTATAACGAAGAGGAAAGCATTCCACACCTGTACAAAGCCATAAATGACGTGATGGTAGACACTGGGAGGGATTACGAGATTATCTTCGTTGATGATGGCAGCAGGGACGGGACATCCTCTATTCTGGCAGATTTGCAAAGGAAAGATAATAAGATCGTTATTATAGAATTCAGGAGAAACTTTGGCCAGACAGCAGCGATAGCCGCAGGCTTTGATTATGCCGAAGGGGATGTGATCATAACCATGGACGCCGATCTTCAGAACGACCCCTGTGATATACCAAGGTTGTTGGAGGCGATAAAAGAACACGATGTGGTAAGTGGCTGGAGGAAGAACAGAAAAGATAAATTCTTTAGCCGAAGGTTCCCTTCGGTAATCGCCAACTGGCTTATATCAAAAGTAACAGGGGTTTACTTGCATGACTATGGTTGTACACTCAAGGCATACAGAAAGGAAGTTGTAAAGAATATAAGGCTCTATGGAGAAATGCACAGATTCATACCAGCTATTGCCGATTGGGTGGGTGCCTCTATTACCGAGGTGGAGACAACACACCATCCAAGGAGGTTTGGAAAGAGCAAATACGGGATATCCAGAATAGTAAGGGTATTGCTTGATCTCATTACTGTAAAGTTTTTGCAGAGTTTCTCCACAAGACCTATACAAGCGTTCGGTCCTGCAGGACTTGTGCTCGGTGTGATAGGCTTCCTGATAGCTATTTATCTTAGTTATGAGAAGATTGCCCTTGGCCTCTCCATCGGTGGGCGCCCCTTACTCCTACTTGCGGTGCTGCTTATCATCCTGGGAGTCCAACTTGTGGTGATGGGGCTTCTTGGAGAGATGCTGGCGAGGATCTATCATGAATCACAAGGTAAGACGATCTATATTGTTAAGAGGGTTCTGGGTAGATGAGCAAAAAGGTCCTTATATTACCTTTAAAGATAGTTATAAGTGGCGGACTTCTCTATGTCCTTTTCAGGGGTATGGAGATGGATGTTTTTTGGAAGACAATTTCGTCGGTGAATTATACTGCGGTAATCTCGATATTCTTCCTGCTTGTCGGCGTTCAGACGCTCTCCACCCTGCGTTGGTCTCTCATACTTAAAAAAGATATAAATGTTCCATTTATGAGGCTCCTTTCCATATATTTTATTGGTATGTTCTTTAATAATTTTCTTCCTACGCTTGTAGGTGGCGATGTTGTGAAGGCATATTATCTTTACAGGGGTTCCAGAAGGGGCGGTGTTTCACTGGCCTCTATATTTCTTGATAGATATTCTGGTTTTACTGCCCTTATGGCTATAACTGCACTGGCAACATATTCAGGATACAACCTTATTGCAGGTACATCTATTCAATGGCTGCTCTATATTTTATTGACAGGATTTGTGGTGATTAGCCTGATAATATGGGTTGACCTCCTTCATGGTTGGGCAGTAAGGATATTAAACAAAATAAAGTTGTTTGGAATCAACAATAAGATAGATACATTCTACAGGGCCCTTATGGGGTATAAAAAGGACAGAGGTATTCTTCTGAAGATATTTATTATTTCAGTTATCGTTCAGGTAAGCGTTATAGTTAGTTATTATATCCTCTCAAGGGCCATAGGTATGGAGATGCCTTTAAATTATTTCTTTATATTTGTACCTTTGGCGACGGTTGTAGCGATGCTGCCGGTCTCACTAGCTGGTTTAGGTATAAGGGAGGGGGCTTTTGTATTCCTTTTTGCAAAAGCGGGGGGAACATCTGCAGAGGCATTAAGTATATCTTTGCTATTCTTTTTTATAACGGTCGTTGTAAGCCTTATTGGTGGGGTTGAATATATAAGGCTTGGCAGCGTAAGGGTAGGTGAAATAGAGACCAAGAATATGGAGGTGGTGGGCAGCAAGCAGTAGACAGTTGACATGGTTTGATTTGTTATTCGGGTTACGTGTTGCGAGTTGCGGATTGCGGATTTCGTATTGCATGATGCGTTGTTCGTGATTGGTGATTAGTGGTTCGTTTCTCGATTAACGATACACGATTTACGATCAACGACATACCAGGAGGTGAGTATGGCAATAGACAAGGGGTTATTAGATATACTTGCATGTCCGAAATGCAAAGGTAGCATTAAATTGAACGAAAATGAAGACGGCCTAATATGCGATAATTGTAGATTAATCTATCCCATAAAGGACGACATCCC
>JAUXIU010000015.1 GCA_030620895.1 Deltaproteobacteria bacterium | reverse complement strand
CTATATTATTTATCTTCTTCATTTTTATTTCCTCCCTTCTCTCTACTACTGGATAATCAGGTTGTATACAACAAAGGCAATGATTAAAGAAAAGACTATCGCTATGGTAATCACATCTCCCCTCGTCAACTTATGTCGCATCGTTTACCTCTCTACTAAGCGATATAGTTTGTTACGGCGAAGAAAATGATTGCAATAACGACTACATTCAAACCTATGCCAAAGAGTGTTGTTATCTTATCCTGCTTTGTCATTTTATTTACCTCCTTATTTTTCAGTTTATCTTGATAAACATTATACGGATCGAAGGTTAAAGGAAGATTAGAATGTAGATTTTTTAGGGGGGCATTGATGGAGCATATAGGGGGAGGTTGTTTGGTGATTAGACGGGTTTCTATGACACTGTTCCAATATATTGCCAAGATCCGAATGGTGTGTAGCAAACAAAAACGAGAGATATGATCTTTACGCTTTTTCCCTTGTGTCAACGATTGACAGATCTTATCGAAAGGTGTAGATTTAAAAACAGAACAGGTAATCTGATTATACGTTGGGTTTTTATGGCGAATAAATTTAAATCGAATATAGTACGTTCCCTTATTAAGCCTTTTTTAGTTGCACTCTTTCTGATACTCTTTGCTCGATTAATAGAGATTCTACTTTCGGGCGACGTGGTCATGGCAACCTACAGAATTGTTATAGCTCTTCCAGTCGTTATTACTCTTCTCGTATGGCTCTCTGAGCGAACGTCAATTAGTGAAATAGAAATTGTAGATAAAGGCATTAAGGTCACCAGCCGCCATGGTGTTTCCCTTGGGATGCCATGGAAGACACTGTCATACGCAAAACATAAAAGGCGCACAATAATTTTTCCTCCCCCTCTCTGGGAATTTCGTGATAAAGAAGGATCGGTACTTTATATTCCAAGTGGCTTATTTTCCCGCAATGATGAAAATCAACTAAGCAGCCTGATTAAAGAGTATCTGTCCAAACATAATATCGGGACAGAGATCTAGCGACTGTATTACAAGAGGGGCTTTAAAAAAAATAGCGCTTCTAAACAAAAACATCGAACTATAAACTTCAGATAAAAACATCAAAAATGCGAACCAGTAGATTCTTCTTTTCTGAATTCCGGTCCTGTATTTGTCTTCCCCATGTAGTCAACAGTACTTTAAGAATTTCAAGGTTCCGCTTTTTAAGTATACCGGATAGCAGCCCATCTTCTTCCCAAAAAAAATAATATCTTTAAGCAATCATCAAATGATATGCATTGCCTCTTTTTAACTTCTTGACAAACCTATGTCCAGAGTTTTAAAATATATAGATGTTTAATCTAAAATTTCATAAAAGACTCCGCTTCTTACTCATACCTCTTGTGGCTTTCCTTTTGCTCCTCTCCAATGAAAAACTCCAGGGTGGAGAGGTGCGGAAACCAGAAAGGCCCCTTCTTGGAAACGACATACCAATCATAAGAGATGAAACCTCCGACAAAGAAGGTATGGAATACAAAAAACGCAAAAAGATATCTGTCATACTGCCAGGGCCTGAGGGAAAATTCTTAATTGGGAGCAGGAAAGGTGATCCTGATAAAGGTAAAGAGGTGTATGTGAAGTTCTGTATTTTCTGTCATGGGAAGAAGGGGTTTGGGGATGGGGTTATGGTTATTGGTCTAAAGGTATCTCCCCCCAGCTTTATTGAAGATGATAGTATATTGCAGAAAACAGACCAGGAGATCTTTGACATTATAACCTATGGTGTAGTAGGTAATTATCAACTTGATATGCCAGCATGGGGACCTACAATAACTGTAGATAATAGGCTTAATGTAATTGCCTACATAAAAGAGAGGGCAAATAATTTAAAGAAAGCGAGAAGAGCAACGGGTGACAACTAAAACCATAAAGTACATTTATCGATATATTCTTTTATATGTTTTATATTTCTCATTGGCAATCATCTTTATTTTTGGAGGTTTTAACGGATACACTGCAGCAGAGGATTCTCACAATAGATATCCTGTGGATTCTGTTCTGGCTGGTGATGATTACCCTGTGGAGTATCTGGAGAGTGGTGAACCAAACTGTGCGGTTTGCCATACCAAAGATAGAAGGCCAGCCATTGATTATACCTCAGACCCTGAGTGTCTTCAGTGCCACAGTGCCGATTACAGTCAGCGCTTTCTTGATATAGACGCAAGATACAAGGTACCTTTGGATGAGGCAACGAAGACATACAGGCAGCACAATATTGATTATCTAGCACAAGTGAAACAAACTTCTGATACAAAAACAAAAAAGGAGTATAATATTCCAAAAGAGATGGTTCTTGTCCCTGCTGGCGAGTTTATTATGGGTACTAATGATTGGTGGCCTAAGTCTGCCCCAGAGCATAAAAGAACTCTTCCCGATTTCCTCATTGATAAGTACGAGGTATCAAATACGGAGTATATGAAGTTCTTTAAAGCTACAGACCATAAAATGCCTGACCATTGGATGAAAAATGCTGGGAAGATTCCTTCAAATAAAGAGAATCATCCTGTTACTTATATAAATTGGTTTTCTGCAAAAACATACTGTGAGTGGAAAGACAAGAGGTTGCCTACTGAGGCAGAGTGGGAAAAGACTGCAAGGGGAACGAATGGAAGGGTTTTCCCCTGGGGGAATAAGTTTGACATGAATAAAGGGAACACACCTCAGTATGGAAAGGAAGATACAATGGCTGTGGGGAGTTTTGAGAATGGAAAGAGCCCTTACGGGGTCTATGACATGGCAGGCAATGTTTTTGAATGGATTGATGACTGGTATTTGGCTTATCCAGGGAACAAACATCCTGATCCAAATGAAGGTGAGAGATATAGGATTGTAAGGGGTGGGTCCTGGTATGATTGCACATACTATAAGTGTGGTATAAGTGCCCCTACCTACAACAGGATATTTTTCAATCCCTATACAAAAAACAACAACTTTGGTTTCAGGTGTGTAAAGGACGTAAAGTGAAAAGTGCAGTAAAGATTTTTAAGGAGGTAAATCCATGGAATCAAAGACTTGTTTTTCTATAAGTCTTTTTTTATTGACACTTGTCCTCTTTTCTGGCTGCCAGCAAAGAGGCAAGGAAGCGGTTCCTCATGATATGATTCTCATCCCTGCAGGTGAGTTTATTATGGGGAGTGATGAGCTTGATAAAGAAATGCTTGCACAGAGATTTGGAATGGTCAGGCCTCCATTCCTGAATGAGCACCCAAAGGGAAAGGTTAATCTTGATAATTACTACATTGATAAGTATGAGGTTACAAGCAGGCAGTATAAAGAGTTTATAAACGCTATAAGCTACAAACCACCTCAGTATTGGGTTAATGGTAACTACCCAGCTGGGACAGATGACCATCCTGTTTTATATGTTTCATGGTTCAATGCAGATACCTACTGTAAATGGAGAGGCAAGAGGCTTCCCACAGAGGCAGAGTGGGAGAAGGCTGCGAGGGGCACGGATGGGAGAAGGTTCCCTTGGGGTAGTGAATTTGACGAGAAGAAGACAAACTCTTTAGGCCTCCATGGTGGAACAAAACCTGTTGGTCACTTTAAAGAGGATGTTAGTCCTTATGGTGTATTTGACGTGACAGGGAATGTGTCTGAGTGGTCTATGAACTGGTACAAACCTTATCCTGGGAATCAATATTCGGATAAAGCCTATGGTGAGACCTATAAGGTTCTACGGGGAGGAGGCTGGGGGGGGATAGGTCATTATGGTTTCGATTTTTTCTACAGGTTACCCTTCCGTAACTACGCAAAGCCTGATTCAGGTATGGATGACGTTGGTTTCAGGTGTGTCATGTCAAAGAAGTAACAGGATAGCTTTTAATTTTTAATAGGGACACATCCCATTTTTTTAACAATCATCTTTTCTGCCTCGAAAAACAAGCCTATATTTCTTTACTTATATATCCTCAGCATGTACGTCAAAAATGGGATGTGTCCCCATTAAAATTATTTAAGGAGCAGATCTAAGAGCCTGTAACCCTCTTTGATAAAGAATCCTGACTTACCCGCATCATCTTCACTGTAAACCGACGCACCCTTCCCCTTGTCTCCAACTGGCGGATAGATGATAAAAGGGACCGGTTCATCCGTGTGCGTTTTTAGGGACAAAGGTGTTGCATGATCACACAGGACCAAGAACCTGTAATCTTCAGAGGCCTTCAAAGAATCCATTACCCTTCCAACGACCTCACGGTCAAAGTCCTCTATCGCCTTTATTTTATCTTTGAGATTACCTTTATGGCTAGCCTCATCAGGTGCCTCCACATGGACACAAACCAAGTCCCTTTCGTTCAGCTCACCCAGTGCATACTCCACCTTCCCCTTGTAGTTTGTATCTATATATCCTGTCACCCCAGGCACCTCAACAACTCTAAGACCTGCGTATATACCAAGACCCTTCATAAGGTCTACGGCGGATATTATGGATCCGTCTATACCATACCTCTCCTTCATTTTAGGCATTTCAGGCGCCCTACCCTGCCCCCATAGCCATATGGAGTTAGCCGGAGCCTTTCCATTACTCTCTCTCATTCTGTTAACTGGATGATTCTTAAGAATGTGCAGCGATCGATTTATTATATTTATGAGTCTATCCGCACCATCTCCCCTCGGAAGGTACTCTTTTATTTCTTGGCCTGATATGTCATGGGGTGGCGTTGTCTCTATATCATCAGGGCCACCTCTCCATACCATCAAGTGCCTATACCCTACGCCTGGATAGAACCTTATACCCTCTCTGGTAAGCTCTTTATCCAGATCGTATATAACTTCTTTTGCCTCATCTGTTGATATATGGCCCGCGCTGTAATCACTCATAATGACCTTCCCCTCCTTCCGGGAGAGGTTAACCAGATTGCACCTGAATGATACATCATCTTTTTCCAGTTCAATACCAATACTGGCAGCCTCCAGGGGGGATCTGCCAGTATAATATCTCTCAGGGTCGTACCCCAGTATACTGAGGTTGGCCACATCACTGCCCGGTGGATAACCATCCGGGATTGTCTTTACAAGGCCCAGCGTCCCTTCCCTTGCAAGCCTATCCATATTCGGGGTCTTTGCAAACTCAAGGGGCGTCTTTCCATCGAGCTCATCGATTGGATGGTCTGCCATACCGTCGCCTATGAGTATTATATATTTCATATTGCCATATTTTTTAGGTTGTAGCTTTTTAGGTGGTAGCTTCTAGCAAACCTGAATCATGAATAATGAATCAGGAATTAGGGATTGAGGATTTTTTTGACCCATAATTCATAATTCTTAACTCCTAATTCATGTTTCTATTATATCTCTAATAACTTAATAACATCCTCTGTCCGAGGTTTCACTGTAATAGGTTTCTCTGAGGTTTCTATGGCAGTGTCTGGATCCTTCAAGCCATGTCCTGTAAGGGTGCAGACAATAGTATCTCCCTCTTTGAAGAACCCTTCTTTAGAGATCTTGAGGACCCCTGCCATCGATGCCGCGGATGCAGGTTCACAAAAAATCCCTTCATTGATTGCCAGCAACCTATATGCCTCTATAATCTCCTTGTCAGATACCATGTCAATCAACCCGTCGGATTCATCTCTTGCCTTAAGAGCGTCTTCCCAGTTTGCTGGATTCCCTATCCTTATAGCAGAAGCAACTGTCTTAGGCTCATCCACGGGATGCCCAAGGACTATGGGCGCTGCCCCCTCTGCCTGGAAACCCATCATACGGGGCAGATTGGATATAGAACCTGCCTTATGAAATTCCTTGTAACCCTTCCAATACGCCGTTATGTTCCCTGCATTACCAACCGGTATAAAATGGTATGACGGTGCCTGGCCGAGTACCTGGCATATCTCAAATGCGGCAGTTTTCTGTCCCTCGATCCTGTAAGGGTTTATCGAGTTTACAACTGTTATAGGGTATTTCTCTGCTATCTCTCTAACAATAGCCAATGCGTTATCGAAATTCCCCTCTATCTGTATCACCTTCGCCCCATGCATCATCGCCTGTGAGAGCTTTCCAAGGGCTATGTTGCCCTTTGGTATCAGGACATAGGCCTTCATCCCTGCCCTGGCAGCATATGCAGTGGCAGATGCAGATGTATTCCCCGTAGATGCACATATAATGGCCTTTGATCCATCCTCCCTGGCCTTTGAGACTGCCATCGTCATCCCCCTGTCTTTAAAGGAGGCGGTTGGATTAAGGCCCTCATACTTAAAAAGGAGTGTCACACCTTTGCCAAGCATAGATGTTATATTTATACTTTTAAGTAGAGGTGTATTCCCCTCTTGAAGAGTGACTATCGAATCTTCCTTCACCTCAGGAAGGAAATCGCGGAACTCCGATATGACACCCCTCCATGGATTTTTAGCTGTCCGAACCAAGTTTTTCCTCAATCCTCAAGTATTTTGTCTTCTCAAGTATAACATCCATCTTGTCTATGTCGTTCAATGCCGCCAAAAGTTCCCTCTCCTTTGCCTGGTGCGTAACTATCACAACTGGGACAACCTCGCCTATCTTCCTATCCTTCTGAATAACGGAGGATATGCTTATATTGTGGTTACCTAACACACCAGATATCTTTGACAGGACGCCAGGCTTATCGATCGCAGAGAAGCGGATGTAGTAAGGCACTTCCAGGTCTTCTATCTCCCTTAGATCAATAGAGCTTATATTTTCCTGCAGGTAAGAGAGCGGTGAAACGCGACCAGATATGCCCTTCTTTATATTTCTGCAAATATCGATTACATCTGCCACAACGGCGCTGGCTGTAGGCATCATCCCAGCTCCCTTTCCATAAAGGATAACAGAACCTACGGCGCTGCCAGAGATATGGACCGCATTATATACCCCCTCTACAGCCGCCAGCATGCTATCGGCCGGTATCATTGTGGGATGAACCCTCGCCTCTATCCTGCCATTTACTTCCTTTGCTATCGCCAGAAGCTTAATCCTGTATCCAAACTCCTTTGCAAACGCGATGTCCAGTGACGTAACCCCGTTTATGCCCTCCGTGTATATATCCTCATACTTTATTGAGGCACCATATGCAATGTTAATCATTATAGCCAATTTATGAGCGGTATCGATTCCTTCAACATCATAGGTTGGGTCGGCTTCAGCGTATCCCTTTTTCTGTGCTTTCTTCAATATATCCTCAAACCTCCCGCCCTCGTGAGTCATCTCGCTCAGGATATAGTTTGCTGTTCCATTTATAATCCCGTAAATGGAGTTTATCCTGTTTGCAACAAGACCCTCCTTTAGTGCCTTAATGACTGGGATGCCGCCACCGACGCTTGCTTCAAAACCCACATCCACTCCAGACTTAACCGCCTTCTCGAATATTTCGCCCCCGCATGCAGAGAGGAGTGCCTTATTGGCCGTAACAACACTCTTCCCCTTTTCAATAGCCTTTAAGATGAACTTTCTGGCAGCATCTACCCCGCCAACGAGTTCTATAACGATAGCTATCTCTGGATCGTCTATAATCTCAGAGACGTCCTGTGTGAGCAGGCCACTCTCTATCTCAACACCTCTGTCTCTTTCTGTATCCTTGTCTGCAATCTTCTTCAGGACAATCTCGGCACCTACCCTTTCCCTGATAATACCCCTGCTATCTTCAAGTAACTTTACCACCCCTGAACCGATCGTCCCAAAACCTATAAGACCAACGTTTATTCTCTCCATATTCAAACCCTGCTACCCAATTCAACAGCCCTCTTTACTCCCTTTGCCGCCTGTCTAATCCTGTGCTCATTCTCGACAAGTGCCAGACGCACATATTCGTCTCCATACTCCCCGAATCCGATACCAGGAGAGACCGCTACCTTTGCCTCCTTCAACAGGAACTTTGAGAACTCAAGGGAACCCATCTTCCTGAACTGCTCCGGAATCCTTGCCCAGACAAACATAGTTGCCTTTGGCCTTTCGATCTCCCATCCCGCCTTTGTAAAACAATCGATCAGCACATCTCTACGTCTTCTGTACAGTTCGCATATCTGATCTACACAATCCTGCGGACCGTTAAGGGCTATTATTGCAGCTATCTGGATAGGCTGGAACATCCCGTAATCCAAATAACTCTTTATCCTCGTCAATGCTGAGATCATCCTCTGGTTTCCTACGGCAAAACCTACTCTCCACCCAGGCATATTATAACTCTTCGACAGTGTAAAAAATTCCACCCCGATATCCTTTGCCCCTGGAGTCTGAAGCAGACTTGGGGCTTCATAACCGTCAAATACTATATCTGCATAGGCAAGATCATGAATTACCATAATGTCATTTTCCTTTGCAAAATCAACGACCTTTTTGAAGAAATCCTTTTCGACGACCTCTGTAGTAGGGTTGTGGGGGAAGTTCAGTACAAGAAGCTTTGGTTTTGGCCATGTCTGCTTTGTTGCATTAAAAAGCTCTTCAAAAAAATCTATTCCAGGCGTGAGGGGGATACTCCTCAGATCCCCACCCGCTATAATTACAGAATAGGCATGAATGGGATATGTGGGGCTGGGTACAAAGACTACATCGCCCTGTTCTAGAATGGCAAGGGCAAGGTGCGCCATACCCTCTTTAGAACCAATAGTAGCTATTGCTTCGCTTTCGGGATCCAGTTCTACATTATACCTCCTCTTATACCAATCCGTTATGGCGAGTCTTAATTTATATATTCCTCTTGATGCAGAATACCTGTGGTTCTTGGGGTTCTGACTCGCCTCGATCAACTTATTAACTATATGTGGAGGTGTGGGCTGGTCCGGGTTCCCCATTCCAAGGTCAATGATATCCTCGCCCCTCCTCCTTGCCATAAGCTTCAATTCCGTAACTATATCGAAGACATATGGTGGAAGCCTCTGTATCCTGTAAAAATCCTCCATAAGCTGGTTTACTTAGTTTACTTAGTTTACCTTGTTTACCCGGTTTACATTGTTTGCCTGGTTTGCTTGGTTTGCTTTGTTTACATTGTTTACCTAGTTAACATTGTTTGTTTTAACCATGTGAACCATACAAACTATGTTAACCATGTTAACCTAATAAACCATGTTAACCCTATAAACCATGTAAACTGTTTCTACTTCCTTGCAGATAATTGAAACTCCGCATTATAAGAACTCCTGACAAACGGTCCAGAAAAGACATACTTAAAACCCATGGATCTTCCAAGCTCATCATATTCCTTGAATCTCTCTGGTTCTACATACTCCTTTACTTCGAGGCACCTCCTGTTTGGTTGCAGGTACTGGCCTATCGTTAAAGCATCACAGCCAATCGAGATCAGATCCTCCATGACACCGGCCACTTCCTCTCTCCTCTCTCCAAGGCCCAGCATTATACCCGACTTTACCGTCACACCCCACTTTTTTGCAGTCTCCAGGAGACCTAGAGACCTCTCATAGTTCGCCTGTGGCCTGACAATCGGATATAGAGCGGGCACCGTCTCAACATTATGATTGAATATGTCCGGTCCGGCGTTAAGGACAGTCCCTAAGGCACCTCTGTCCCCCCTAAAATCAGGGGTTAGAACCTCAATAAAAATAGACGGTATGGTACCCCTAATTGCTTGTATTGTCAAGGCAAATTGCGCTGCACCGCCATCTACAAGGTCGTCCCTTGTCACAGAAGTTATTACCACATGACTGAGGCCCATCTCCTTTACAGTAATGGCTATATTCCCTGGCTCGCCCGTATCTACACCTGAGGGGAAGTTGCCTCCTTCAATATTGCAAAACCCGCATCTTCTGGCACAGAGATCCCCCAGAATCATGAATGTAGCCGTCGGCTTCGAAAAACATTCACCTATGTTTGGGCACCTTGCAGACTCGCATACCGTATGCAAATTCCTCCTTCTGAGGATAGTCTTCAGGTGATGGATTCGGCTCATCGGTCCTTGAGTCTTTTTTAACCACAGAGGCAGTCTCTTCATGGTTTGAAAATTTTATCACCTTTCCTTCTTCAACACAACAAGCGCAACATGGCAAACCGAGGAGAGTCCCTGTTTACGACAGATTCGCTTTGCGCCTTGCGCTTAGCGCATAGCGTAGAACAACTGGAACTGTCCTCTACTGTCTACTATCTACTGTTTACCTATCTCTGAGGCTAACGGTTGATAATTCTGGGTAGGTTATTATGAATAAAATTCCTTGAAGCCGGTGTCAGGGGGTTATATATTAATCTTGTAATATCCTCAATCGTATCTATGTCTCTCCAAGATGGCAGGAGGGACACCTCAATTCCCCTGCCTTTGCACCTTTGAATAGTCTCTTCGAGGACATTGCACGTACCCCATGGTATACCCTCAAACGGTTTTCTCCATGGTCTATCCATGGCTATGAGGTAGTAACCTCCATCTTCTGACGGCCCGATTACCAGACCCCCTTCCTTCTCGGTCAGTAATTCAAATGCCCTTTTTATATAGTCTAAGGGGATATCGGGACTGTCGCTTCCAATTACAACCACTCTTTTATAGTTTTTAGTGAAGAGTTTCTCAAAGACTCCAAATAGCCTCTCCCCCAAACCACACCCTCTCTGTGGCATGAGGTCTACAGAGGAGGGTAGAATGGATGATATTATATCCTTTTGCTTTTGCGGGGTATAAGCAGCAAAAAGCCGGATATTATGATGAGGTGCATGCAGGAGTGATAGATGTTGAACCCTGGAGATGGTGTCTTCTATGAAGCATCTATATAACCCGGCGGCCTCCTCCATATCCAGCGGTGGCACAAGCCTGGTCTTTACCTTGCCAGGTTTCGGCACCTTCAGCATCACCACTATAGCATTCTCTTTCATCATAATATTGTTTCCAATACAAAAACCTCTGGAATCGGCGTAATCTGATTGTAATCTGTGTAATCATTGTTTTTACGCCTTAGTAAAAACAATAATATGTTACGAAAAATACCGTTCTGTAACACCCTCCCATCTCTCCTGAGTCTTCAATACCAATTCACATACCTCCCTTACAGCCCCATAACCCCCTGGCCTTTCAGTCACATAGTCTACACAACCCTTTACCTCTCTAACAGCATCCGCTACAGCAACAGAGAAACCTACTCGCTTTAATAGTGGTATATCAATAAGGTCATCACCTATATATGAGGTATCTTCAGGTAACAGCCCCTTTGTTGTAATAATCTCTTCAAACACCTTCACCTTATCAGGGGCACCCTGGAAGAGGATCTTGATTCCGAGGTCATTGGCCCTGTGAAGCACCACTTTGGATTTTCTTGAGGTAACGATAGCAACTTCCAGCCCAGCTCTTATAAATAACTTTATACCATGCCCATCCTTTACATCGAAATATTTAAGCTGCCTTCCATCGTCATCATACACAATCCTTCCATCGGTCATAACACCATCAACATCCATAATGAGAAGTTTCACCCCCATTATCTTCTTCAAAACCCCAGGTGCTATCCTGTCTTTACTCCCCTTCAATATCCTCTCCTGACATAATGATCTTTATAACCACTCAGGTTGCCTGGTTCAAGGTTCAAGGTTCAAGGTTCACAGTTAGTTGCTTTTGCGCTCCTCATATTTCTTGAGATAGTTGATGAATCCACGTTTCGTGCTTCGTCGTTCGTGGTTCGATTTACGATTCACGATACTATTTGCTCAATCTTCAAACCGTTATCAAGACCCTTTATCTTATCGGTCGTAGTATCTCTTGCCGTGAGCATTATAACAGGACTCAATACACCCTTCCCCCGAATTGTCTTTACGATTGTCAGGCCATCTGTCTTTGGAAGCATTATATCGATTATCATAGCGTCATACGGCATATTCTCGGCCAGATAAAGTCCTTCCTCTCCATCAGAGGCGACATCTCAACACCATACCCCTCTTCCTTAAACCCCTTCTTGAGTATCCTTAGAAGGTTCTTCTCGTCTTCTATAATCAATAACCTCATAACCGTCTTTCTTTCTGGAAAGAGCTATGTAATCTTCCCAAGTTTTGTCAGGAAGTCACCCACAGCAAGCCTGACTACGGCACTCCGTGTCCACCTCTGCCCAAGGGTTTTGCTATATTCCTTCGCAAGTTCGTCCAGGTGTTCTATATG